>DASREY010000228.1:0-7022 GCA_035651775.1 Terriglobales bacterium | reverse complement strand
TAATGGGCATGATCTCCTCGCTGCTGGTCTTTCAGTACGGGCAGACACGCATCTGGTTTGCCATGTCACGCGATGGGTTGCTGCCTCGCATTTTTTCCCTGGTGCATCCGCGCTTCAAGACTCCGCACTGGTCGTGCTGGATCGCCGGAGCGGCCGTGGGGATTCCCGCTGGTATCGTGGATATTGGCGATGCCGCCGACCTCTCTAATATTGGAACCTTGTTCGCCTTTGTGCTGGTAGCGCTGGGCGTCCTGTTTCTGCGGCGCACGCAACCTGACCGACCGCGCGGATTCCGGGTGCCCCTCGTGCCGTTGTTTCCCATCATTTCGGTTCTCCTGTGTGTTGGTTTGATGTCTGGGTTGCTGCTTATCACCTGGGTGCGGTTCTTTGTCTGGCTGGGGATTGGATTGTTGATTTACTTTTTTTACAGCCGGCACCGCAGCGAATTCTGCCCTTCACCCGCCGCGCCTCCGAGTTCCTCCCTATGACGCTGAGCTTGCAGTCAGGCAATTAAGATGAGCGATTTTATTCATCGGCTTCCCAAGGCCGAGCTTCATCTTCACCTCGAGGGCTCGGTAGAACCGCCGACGCTGGCTGAGTTGAGCCTCCGGCACACTGCCCCGCTTCCTTTTCCGGGAAATAAATACGAGCAGCCTGCGGAAGGGTTGCCGGTGCTTGCTGAAGCTGATGTCCGCATGCTCTATCAATACAAGGATTTTCCCGGCTTCCTCATGGCCTTTAAAGCGGTCACCGAGCGCCTGCGGACAGCTGAGGATTACGAACTCATCACCTACAACATGATGAAGCGCCTGCGCGCGCAGAACGTGCTGCATGCCGAAGTGTACGTAAGCGTCGGCGTGGTGCACTGGCGAGGGCAGAACTTCGCCGAGGTCTTTCGCGGCATCGAGACTGGGCGCATGCGAGGAGAAAAAGATTTTGGCGTCTCGCTGCTTTGGATCTTCGACGCTGTGCGCCATTTCGGTCCGGATGCCGCCCAGCGGGTTGTAGAAGAGGCTGTGAAATGCCGCGAGCAGAGCCAGAGCGTGATCGGCTTTGGCATTGGGGGTGATGAGCGCCGCGGCCCACCTGAGCTCTTTCGCGAAGTTTACGCCAGCGCCCGCAAGCACGGCCTGCGCCAGACTGCGCATGCCGGCGAAGCCGCCGGGCCGGAGTCGGTGTGGGGCGCGATCAACCTGGGTGCCGAGCGCATTGGGCACGGTTTAAATGCCTGGCACGATCGCGAGCTGATGGCCACACTGGTGGAGCGGCAGATTCCGGTAGAAATCTGCCTCAGCAGCAATCTGCGGACGGGCTGCTGCCCGGCGCCGAACCGGCATCCGTTGAAAACCTACTTTGACGTTGGGGTCATGGTTACGCTGAATACCGACGATCCGGCGATGTTTGAGACTACTCTCGAACGGGAGTATGAAGTTGCGCAGAAAGAATTTGGGTTCAGCGACGAGCAGTTGCGGGAGATTGCGCGCAATTCGTTCGAGGCTTCATTTTTACCGGCAGAAAAAAAATTGGCATTTTTGAATATGGTTGACACGCTTCCCGTTTAGAGACTTATTTACCACAGAGACACAGAGGCACAGAGAAAACGGGCTATTCGTTTATTGAGCAAACGCCTTCTCAGCAGCTTGAATTGTCGCTTGAATGTCTTTTTCCGTATGTGCGGCGCTCATGAATGCCGCTTCGAATTGCGAAGGCGGCAGATAGATGCCTTGCTCCAGCATGGCGCGATGGAAGGCGGCGAACTTTTTCGTGTCTGACTTTGCGGCTGAGGTCCAGTCGGTCACCGGCTGATCGCAAAAGAACCAGGTAAACATCGAGCCAATACGATTGATTTGCAATGGGATTTGTTTCTTGCAGGCAACCTGGGCAATGCCCGTCACAAGATTGGTTGACTGCCGTTCCAGATGCAGATAAATATCCGGATGGTGGCGCAGATAACGCAATGTGGCCAGGCCCGCGGCCATGGCCAGCGGATTGCCGGAGAGCGTGCCCGCCTGATACATCGGCCCCAGTGGCGCTACCAGGTTCATGATCTCTGCCTTTCCGCCATAAGCGCCCACGGGCATACCTCCGCCGATAATCTTTCCCAAAGTGGTAATGTCAGGATGAATGCCATATAACGCCTGGGATCCGCCGTAAGCAAGGCGAAAACCGGTCATGACTTCATCGAGGATCAACAGAGTCTTTGCGCGCGCGGTAATTTCGCGTAAAGCTTTCAGGTAACCAGATGCGGGCGGCACGCAACCCATGTTGCCAACCACTGGTTCCACAATTACGCAGGCAATCTGTTCACGAAATTTTTCAAAGGCCAGTTCCACGGCAGCAACGTCGTTATAGGGCAGGGCCAAGGTAAACTGCGTGACCTCTTCGGGAACGCCTGCCGAGCCGGGAATGCCAAGAGTGGCCACGCCTGAGCCGGCTTTGACTAAAAGCATGTCGGCGTGTCCGTGGTAGCAGCCCTCGAATTTTACGATGTACTTTCTTCCGGTATAAGCGCGCGCTAGGCGGATGGCTGACATAGTGGCTTCAGTCCCTGAGCTGACGAAGCGCACTTTTTCAATGGACGGAATAGCGTGGACAATCTCTTCCGCAAGATCAGGCTCAGAGGGCGTTGTGGCCCCAAAGCTGGTTCCGTTGCGGGCTGCGGTCTCGACCGCCGCCAGCACCTCGGGATGAGCGTGTCCCAGGATGAGCGGCCCCCAGGAGCCGACATAGTCAATGTATTCGTTGCCGTCAGCGTCCCACATGCGCGAGCCTGAGCCACGAACGATGATGGGCGGCTCGCCGCCTACGGAGCCAAAGGCGCGCACGGGGGAATCCACGCCGCCGGGAATGAGCATTTCAGCGCGCTTCTGCAATGCGCGCGATTTTTCGAGACTGCGAAGCATGACAGGAAACCATAGCATACTTAAAGAGCACTCAGCAGTCAGCAATCAGCATTCAGCCAAAGCGACTTTTTCGGCGCGCCACAATGATTCAACCTGTCCCGGCCTGCCATGGATAACCCGATGATTCAATGACTCAATTCTTCCCGCCTCCATGGTGACAAGGCTCAAAACACAACCGTCCGGTCGCTGGTAGAATTAAATCTGCATGCTTCTGTCGTTCGTCCGTGAAGTTTTCGCGGACGCAGAGAAAACTGTCTCTTTTGCGCGCCTGGTCTCACATCTCAAGACTTCCTTTCAGAAACTGGAGGGGGGTGCTGGAGACGGCGCAGGGCGCGTCCGTGTCTCTGGACTCACTCCTCCCGCCAAGCTGCTTCACTTCGCGCTGTTGCATCGCGCCCTGGGACGTCCCCTGCTGGTACTTGTGCCTAACAACCGGGCCGCGGAGCAGATGCTGCCGGTGTTGCGGGCCTTTTGTGAGTTGACCGGCGTGTGCGAAGCCTTGGGTGTGGTCTCGCTGCCAGCCTATGACGTCTTGCCTTTTGAAAATCTCTCGCCACATCCTGAAATTCAGGAGACGCGCGCCTCGACTCTTTGGAAAATTGTCACCGGCCGGGCCTCCGTCGTGGTTACGCCAATCGCGGCGGCTGCAATGTGTCTGCGGGAGCAGGAGTATTACGCCGACCTGGCGCGGATTATCCGGAAAGGCGAGGCCATAGACGCCGAACGGCTGGTCGAACACCTCAACACCGTGGGCTACAGTGCGGTGGATGTCGTCGAGATGCCCGGCCAGTATGCGCTGCGCGGCGGCATTCTGGACGTCTACCCGCCTGAAGCCGAACGGCCGGTGCGCATTGAATTCTTTGGCGACGAGGTGGAGTCCATGCGGGCCTTCGATCCGGGCTCGCAACGCTCGCAAAGTCCCCGGGATGAAGTTGTTTTGCTGCCATTAACCGAAACGCCGGTCACTGAGCAGACGCTGGCGGCGATCCACACCCGTCTCTCAGGCAAACGGGTTTCTGGATCGCAGGAGATTCTGGAGCAGGCCATGGCGTCAGGCGGGGTTTCCATTTTCCCAGGATGGGAATTTTATGCGCCGGTTGCCGGGCAAAATTCCAGCATCTTTGACCTGCTGCCGCGGGCAACCGTTTTGGTGGATGAACCCGCCAGCGTCAACCAAGAGATAGAAACCTGGTGGGAAAAAGTCCAGGCCGCGCACGAACGCAGCAACATCGGCTCGCTGGTCAGGCCGCAAGAACTCTACATTTCTCCACAGGGTCTTAATACCCAGATGGAAAAGCTTGCCGGCGGAAGCGTGGAGCAGCTCGGGGTTATCCAGAGCGAAGAGGAGACGATTGAGTTTTCTTCGCAGCCAACACCGCGTTTTCACGGATCGATGCCAGCAGTAGTGGAAGAAGCCAGAAAATTAATTGCTGAAAACAGGCAAATCGTTTTTGCATTGCCCAGCCTTGGCGAAGTGGAGCGCATGGCCGAGATCCTGGGCGAATACAACATTGCTTATCGCCTGGGCAGCCGGGGACAGAAATCCGCCGGCACCTATGCCGACGAAGCCACCCAGTATTTTTCTGAAGAAGAGGCCGGAGCGGTGTTGCTGGTCAAAGCCTTTGTGCCGGAAGGAGTACAGCTTCCCGATGCCAAGCTGGCGCTGTTCGGCGCGCTCGATCTGTTTGATGAATCGGAGGTGATTGCAAGCCACACGGAGGGGCGTAAGTCGAAGGTCTCAGCCTTTCTCTCCGATTTTCGCGACCTGGCGATTGGGGATTACGTGGTCCACGTGGAGCACGGCATTGGGCAGTACCTCGGATTGAAAGAAATTTCGCAGGGCGAAGGCGAAGCGCCACTTGAGTTCATGGTGCTGGAATATGCCGATGCCGCCAAGCTCTACGTGCCTCTCACCCGGCTTGACCTGGTGCAAAAGTACCGCTCGGCCGAAGGCGGCAAGCCGGTGCTCAATCACCTGGGCAGCGCGGCCTGGGGTAGGACCAAGGCGCGCGTCAAGAAGGCCATGGCCGACATGGCTGACGAACTGCTCAAGCTTTATGCCGAGCGCAAGAGCGCGCAGGGCATTGCCTTCTCGCCTGATGGCCAATGGCAGCGTGAGTTCGAGGATGCTTTCGAGTACAACGAAACCGAAGACCAGCTTCAGGCCACTGCCGACATCAAGCATGACATGGAATCATCGCAGCCCATGGACCGCCTGCTATGCGGCGACGTGGGATATGGCAAGACTGAAGTCGCCATGCGCGCCGCCTTCAAAGCTGTGGGCGACAACAAGCAGGTTGCCGTGCTTGCGCCCACGACCGTGCTGGCCTTCCAGCACTGGGAGACTTTTAAACGCCGCTTCGCCGCCTTCCCATTGACCATTGAGATGATGAGCCGCTTCCGCAGCGCGAAGGAGCAAAAAGAAATCCAGCAGAAGGTGGAAGCCGGCAAAGTAGATATCCTGATCGGCACGCACCGGCTGCTCTCCAAGGACATAAAATTTGCCGACCTTGGCCTGGTTATCGTGGACGAAGAACAGCGCTTCGGAGTGCGCCACAAAGAAAAGTTGAAGCACTTAAAGAAAGAAGTGGACGTGCTTGCCATGTCGGCCACGCCCATTCCGCGCACACTGCACATGTCGCTGGTGGGACTGCGCGATATGAGCGTGATTGAAACCCCGCCGCAGGACCGTATGGCCATCCAGACAGTTGTGGCGGCGTTCGACGAAAAGCTCATACGCACGGCGATTGAGCACGAACTGGAGCGCGGCGGGCAGATATATTTTGTTCACAATCGGGTGGAATCCATCTACGAGATTGCCGCCAGACTCCAGGAAATGGTTCCCAAAGCGCGCGTGCTGGTCGGCCACGGACAGATGCCGGAAAACGAGTTGGAAAAGGTAATGCTCAAATTTATCCGGCACGAGGCGGATGTGCTGGTAGCTACTACCATCATTGAAAACGGCCTGGATATCCCGTTGTGCAACACCATGATCATTAATCGGGCCGACCGCCATGGGCTGAGTGAGCTCTACCAGTTGCGCGGCCGCGTAGGCCGCTCTAATCGCCGCGCCTATGCTTATCTTCTGGTGCCCGCCGAAGCCGAGCTCACCCCGGTGGCCCGCCGCCGGCTGGCTGCACTCAAAGAGTTTTCTGACCTTGGCGCCGGATTCAAGATCGCCGCTCTCGATCTGGAACTGCGCGGCGCAGGCAACCTACTGGGCGGCCAGCAAAGCGGACACATTGATGCTGTGGGCTTTGAAATGTATACCTCCATGCTGGAGCAGGCGGTGCGCGAGATGAAGGGCGAGGCCGCGCCGCAGGAAGTGGACACGCAATTGAACCTCGGACTCAACATCCGCATTCCCGCCGAATACATCGCCGAAGAAAACCAGCGCCTGCGCATGTATAAGCGCGTGGCCGGAGTTGAAAACGAAAAGGCACTGGCCGACGTTACGGCTGAGTTGAGCGACCGCTACGGCACTCCTCCACCTGCGGTTGAGAACCTGCTGCGTTACGCCGCGCTGCGATTGCAAAGTAAGCGCATCGGCGTGGCCGGCATTGACCGCAAACGCGACCTGGTGAATATACGATTTGTAGCGGAAGCAAAAATCGATCCGCAGCGGCTGGCAGATTTTGTCGCCAAAGAGCGCGGCGCGCAATTCTCGCCCGCAGGCATCCTGAAATTTATTTTGAAGGCCACGCAGGCCGAAGAAGTTTTGGAAAAGCTGCAATCGCTGTTGAGCAATCTTGCGGCTGAGAAGTTAACTGTGTCTTAGCAATCCCAACCTTTACGGAACCGGCTTCTACAGCAGGTACGAAGGGGAGGAGTCCAATAGGTCCCACAGCCGGGACGGCTGTGCCACACGTGTTATTCAGCTCCGCACTAGGCAAAGCGCCACCGCCCAGATGACAAGTTCTTTGCCGGTCAAATATGATGGCTGGCGAGGAATTTGCCGAATGCGTCCTGTTGTCTTCCTGCTTACCGCAGGCCTAGCCTTGATGAGCACACTCAGTTCAGCCCAATCTAAACCGCACTCACCGGCTCCCAAGCGCGCCCCAGACACTAACTGGGATGCGCTGGTAGATGAGTTTTTTGAGCAGAGCTATTTCAAATTCG
>DASREY010000227.1:0-6394 GCA_035651775.1 Terriglobales bacterium | reverse complement strand
CCCTGCCCGCAATGCCTCGATACTCTGGGGCGCATGCAAAAACACCGGAGAAGCCACATAGACGGCCTGCACCGCCGAGTCGCTCAGGGCTGCTGTCAGCGACGTCCAAACCCGCTTGCTATAGGGCGCGGCTTTGGCCTGGTCCCGGGTGACGATTCCGTACAACTGGCTTCGCGTCTCCGACTGAATCGCCGGAATCACACGCTTCCTTGTAATATCACCCACTCCAATCACAATCCAATTCAGCATACCTCTATTGTGCCTTACAACCGGTATGCGCGTTGACCACACGCGCAAATATCCCCAAAACTTTTTCGATTTCCATCAATAGTTTTCGCAAACGAGCGGCTTCAGAGTTTCCGGAACGATTCCGTCAAACCGGACTTTATGAAGCTTGGTTCAGTTTCACAACATGAGACAAATCTGGGAAAGGTACGACCTTTTCTGCGACGATCCATGTTTTCCATATTGCCGATCATGCCAGTTTGGGCATAGCTCCCTGCCGATTCATGCAGGTATCCTCATGGGATAATTCATCATCGAAAAAAAATACTGGATCGTGCCGGCGTACATCCTGATTTCTCCCATGCGCATTTGCCTTAAAAAAAAAGCACGCAATTGACTAAAGCTGTTAAGATGGTCGGGCCTGAAAGGACATTTGAGTGAAAAACATCTACGTAGGCAACCTGGATTTTGGCACAACAGAAGATCAGTTAAAAACGGCCTTTGAGCCCTATGGTGTTGTTGACAAGGTGACTTTGGTGCGCGACCGGGCTACCGGCCAGCCACGTGGCTTTGCCTTTGTTGAGATGCAGAACGACGCCGAGGGGGAAAAAGCGATCGCAGCCCTCAATGGCAGCAATTTAGGCGGCCGAAACCTCAATGTGAACGAGGCTCGTCCCAAAATGGAACGCTCTGGCGGAGGCGGTGGCTTCGGTCATCGTGGTGGCGGCGGTGGTCATCGCGGTGGTGGTGGCGGCGGCGGCCGGCATGGTGGAGGCCGCGGACGGCAAGACCGCTACTAGTTCTGCTCACATTTTCTACGCTTCCGGATCATTAACTACAAGGAATGCTGCCCAAGAAAGTCTTCATTGCAACTTCCAATGCAGGCAAGCTGCGGGATTTTGCCGGAGCAACGGCGGGAGTCACCGGCGTTGTCCTTGAACCGTTGCCTGGTTTTTCCGGCTTTCCTTCCGTAGAAGAGGATGGCTTGACCTTCGAGGCAAATGCCTGCAAAAAGGCCGGCTTCTATAGCGGTTACGCCCCAGGGGCTGTTGTGCTGGCCGATGATTCCGGATTGGAAGTTGCAGCCCTGAACGGCGCTCCAGGCGTGCGCTCAGCCCGCT
Source organism: Terriglobales bacterium (assembly GCA_035651775.1). GTDB lineage: Bacteria > Acidobacteriota > Terriglobia > Terriglobales > Acidobacteriaceae > QIAW01. Next base: position 5,048 of record DASREY010000227.1, on the reverse strand, counting down.
ATTCGAAAGACGACGCGCACCAATTCCAGGCCGCCTACGCTTCCCTCTCCGATGACGAAGCCAATAATCAGCGCCTGTTGCGCGAAATGGCAAATATGCCTGCGCCGGCAAGGGCCGCGCGTTTTGTTTGTGTTCTAGCCGTGGCTCGCGATGGCAGGCTCCTGCAGACCTTTGAAGGCGAGGTACGAGGCACAATTCTACGTGCCCCTCGCGGCGAGAATGGCTTCGGATACGATCCTCTGTTCTATTTGCCGGAATTAGGCAAGACCACTGCTGAGCTGACCGCCGAAGAAAAAGCCAAAGTCAGCCACCGCGGCCAGGCTTTCAGAAAGTTCCTGGAATGGCACAAACAACAAACTGAGTACTGAGTACCAGATAGCAAGTACTGTTATTTAAAGCATTTCGCCAATGCCGTAGCTATCGCAGCCAGCTTTTGCAAATCAAGAGGAGAGAAATCAGGCCCTGCCGCCGGCGCGGAGGTTCCCTTACGGCAAATTTCAATCACTCCCACCGTCCCTTCCGGACCAATCACCGGCGCTGACATCAGCTTCTGGATCGTATGCCCTGACTTTTCTCCTGTTGTCGGCTTCAGTTCCACCGACTCAAATACGCTGATGTGCTTGGCCTGGGCGAAGGCATTAATCACCTCGGCACGCTTGCTTGTGGCCGTGCGCGAAGCGACTGAACCCAACGTATTCAGGGGAATCGTTCCCACCATGTGCAGCTTCGCGGGATAGACAAAAATCAGGCTTTGCTTCTCCAGCTTGAGAATGCCCACCTCATCAGGTTGCAGGTTGAAAGTCTTAGCGATCTCTTGCCCAATGCGTTCGCTGTTTTTGGGGGTAAGCCCTTCTCTTTCACACTCATTGGCTATTTGCGCAAACGCCGCAGCCGGGGTCGCCATGCTGAACTCTCCTTATTCGTCCTGGAATCAATGCGCGTCATTATAATCTGAGAACTGACAACCGAGAACCGAGAACTGCTTCAAAACTTGAAACTTGAAACTGCTTTCAACGATAATAAAAGGTTTGGCGCTATCCCCTGAAACTTTAAGGAGTCGCGGATAAAAATGGCCTCGAGCCCTGCCGGTGTATCTTCTGTGCCCTCTGCTCCCAGCAAGCCTCGCCTTCATGGCGGTGTTGCGCCTCTGCGGGCAGGTCAGGGACACTCCTATTTCTGGCGTCGCCTGCACTCCCTGACGGGAATTGTCCCGATAGGCGCATTTCTGCTCGAACACATCCTGGTTTCCAATGCCACCGCCATTAATGGGCCTGCTGCTTACGCCCACCAGGTAAAGTTTCTCGGCAGCCTGCCGCTGGTAATTGTGCTTGAGGCCTTTGGCATCTGGTTGCCCATTGCCTTTCACGGCCTGTACGGCTTTTATATTTGGTATCGCGGAGACGCCAATGTCGTAAGTTATCCTTGGCAGGGCAATTGGATGTACACCCTGCAACGCTGGACCGGCGTCATCATCTTCGCCTACATCGGATGGCATGTCTGGCATCTTCGCTTTGCCGGCATTGATCTGCACCAGCACCCCGGCGCATCTTTCGGGAAAGTACAGCTTGAGTTGGCCCAGCCTGCATTCCTGGTCTTTTATATTGCAGGCTTGCTTGCCGCGGCCTGGCATTTTTCCTATGGGTTATGGCTCTTCTGCGCCAAGTGGGGCGTGACTGTCGGTGAAAAAGCTCGGCAAAGATTTTTGATCTTTTGTATGTTGCTGTTTTTTGTAATCTCGGGTGTGGGATTAATGAGTATCCGTAGCTTTGTTACGCATTCTCAGCAACCGACAGACGAACAGGGCGCTCAGGTCATAGAAGAAGGCCGTTGAACCGGAGCATTTGCATTTTCTGGGAACTGGGAACCGAGAACTGAGAACTATCTTCATGGCAGAGGCATCGAACCCGAAAATAATCGTTGTTGGCGGAGGGCTCGCCGGACTTTCTGCAGTCATCAAGATTGCTGAAAAGGGCGGACACGTTGATCTCTTCTCCATCGTTCCGGTGAAGCGCTCACATTCTGTTTGCGCTCAGGGCGGAATCAATGCCGCCAAGAACCTCAAGGGCGAAGGCGACTCTACCTGGCAGCACTTTGATGACACCGTCTATGGCGGCGACTTCCTGGCCAATCAGCCGCCGGTTAAAGCCATGTGCGAGGCAGCGCCAGGAATTATCGATCTGCTTGACCGCATGGGTGTTCCTTTCAATCGTACTCCGGAAGGGCTTTTAGATTTCCGCCGTTTCGGAGGCACCCTGTACCATCGTACCGCCTTTGCCGGCGCCACTACCGGCCAGCAGCTTCTTTACGCGCTCGATGAACAAGTCCGCCGCTATGAGGCGGAAGGTGCGGTGACCAAGCGCGAGCACTGGGAGTTCCTCTCTGTTGTGCTCGGTGGCAACCGCGTCTGTCGCGGCATCTGTGCCATGGACCTGCACAGCATGGAAGTGCGTACCTTCCCTGCTGACGCGGTCATCATGGCCACCGGCGGCATTGGGGCCATTTTTGGAAAATCCACCAACTCGGTCGTCTGCACCGGCTCCGCCCAATCAGCCCTCTACCAGCAGGGATGCTATTACGCCAACGGCGAATTCATCCAGGTACACCCGACCTCGATACCGGGCGAAGACAAGCTTCGCTTAATGTCAGAATCAGCCCGCGGCGAGGGTGGCAGGGTTTGGGTCCCCAAACAAAAGGGCGACAAGCGAGACCCGCTCAGTATTCCCCAGTCGGAACGCTGGTACTTTCTGGAAGAGTGGTATCCCAAATACGGCAACCTGGTACCGCGCGACGTCGCCACCCGCGCCATTCACAAAGTAGTGTATGAGCACGAGCTCGGAGTCGACGGACAGCCCGCCGCCTATCTCGACCTCACCCATATTGACCGCGCTACACTCGACCGCAAGCTCGAAGGCATTTTGGAAATCTACGAGAAATTTGTGGGGGACGACCCTCGGACTACTCCGATGAAGATTTTCCCCGGCATGCACTACACCATGGGCGGCTTGTGGGTCGACTTCAAGCAGGCCACCAACATTCCCGGACTCTTTGCCGCGGGCGAGTGTGAATACCAATATCATGGCGCCAACCGCCTTGGTGCGAATTCTCTGGTTTCGTGCATCTTCGGCGGCTTCACCGCCGGCCCCAATGCCATGTCCTATGCCAAAGGGCTTGCCAAATCGGCAAGCGACGTTGATAGTAGCTACTTCGAAGCCGAACGCAAACGCCAGATGGAGATGAACTCCGGCCTGATGTCATCGGATGGCAACGAAAATCCCTTCCGGCTATGGCGCGAGTTGGGTGAATTGATGACCCGCAACTGCACCGTCATCCGTTACAACAAGGCGTTGCAGGAAACAGACGCAAAAATCTGCGAATTCCTGGAGCGCTTCAAGCACATCAATCTGAGCGACAAAACAAATTGGGCCAACACCTCTGTGGTCTTCGCGCGGCAGCTTTATAACATGCTGCAACTCTCGCGCGTCATCGCCCAGGGAGCAGCCCTGCGCAACGAGTCGCGCGGCGCCCACTATAAACCCGACTTCCCCGAACGGGACGACAAGAACTGGCTGAAGACCACAAAAGTATCGTTCGCGCCCGACGCCGACGAACCGAAATTTGAATTTGAACCGGTGGATAGCAGTTTGATTCCACCTCGACCCAGAAGATATGACATGGCGAAGTGAGAAAAATTGTGTGGCACAGCCGTCCCCGGCTGTGCGGGATTCAGCCCTGCTGGACGAGGATAGATAAGATTTTTCGACAAATTAGAATTGAGATCGTTTTCAAATGACCACTGAGAACCGAGAACTGAGAACTGAGAACTCCCGCAGGACCGTACTCTTCAAAATCAAACGCCAGGCCTCTCCCGATTCTTCACCTTACTGGGAAGAATTTGAGCTGCCCTGGAAGAAGCACATGAACGTGATCTCCTCGTTGATGGATATCGCCGCCAATCCAGTGACACGCCAGGGCAAAACCACCACGCCCATCACCTATGACTCCAACTGCCTGGAAGAGGTTTGCGGCTCCTGCGCCATGCTCATCAACGGACGCGCCCGCATGGCTTGCTCCGCGCTGGTGGATAACCTTGAGCAGCCCATCCGGCTCGAACCTTTTTCCAAATTTCCGATTGTGCGCGACCTGGCTGTAGACCGCAGCGTGCTCTTCGAGAACCTGAAGGCGGTCAAGGCATGGATCCCGCTCGACGGCACTTATGACCTGGGCCCGGGGCCGCGCGTTTCCCAAAAAGAGCAGGAGGAAGCTTATCCGCTTTCGCGGTGCATCTCGTGTTGTTGCTGTATGGAGGTCTGTCCGCAGTTCAACGAGCATACCGGATTTGTCGGGGCTGCCACCATATCGCAAGTGCGGCTGTTCAACACCCATCCCACCGGCCAGATGATGAAGCACGAGCGGTTGACCGCGCTCATGGGCGATGGTGGCATCCAGGAGTGCGGTTATGCGCAGAATTGCGTGGAGGCCTGTCCCAAGGATATCCCGCTCACCCGCTCCATCTCTGATGTGGGCCGCGAAGTAATGAAACAGGCAATTACCGATTTTTTCAGACGGTAAGAAAGGAACTTCTGCGGCGTAGCCGCCGTGCCGTGCGGAGATTAGCAGGAAAATTTATACTGGCTGCTGCAATTCATGACTATGTTAAGGAGCAATTTCATGTTTCGAATGCTTCCCTTGCTTTTGTTGTTATCTTTGACTATGAGCGCTCAAACCAGCCCAAGTCCGGCTGCAGCGCCCAAATCAAAACCCAAAACCGCTCATAAACCCGCCTCCGCAAAGGATGCTCCCGATGTGCCCGCCATGCCTACCGTAGATAAGCCCACGGCCATCATTGATACCTCGGCGGGCCGCATGACCTGCACGCTCTTCCCCGACAAGTCCCCGAAAAGCGTCGCTAATTTTGTAGAGTTGGCCTCGGGCACAAAAGATTGGAAAGATCCTAAGACGAAAAAAGAGATGCACCATGTTCCTCTCTATAACGGAACCATCTTTCATCGCGTAATTCCCAACTTCATGATCCAGGGCGGCGATCCGCT
>DASREY010000226.1:0-20503 GCA_035651775.1 Terriglobales bacterium | reverse complement strand
TTAATATTATGACCTGTCGAAGATAGCTAGTCCAGCACTCAGGCTCACGGTCATAGATTATTAGCTCATAATAATCTCTGTTTAGATCTCTACCTTTCGATCCTTCTTGGAACCTGGCTTCAATAGCAGCAATGACAATGTTTGGCAAAAGCAGTTCCATTTGTATGCGCATCAAATCCGCCGCAGGGACATAGGCAATATAAGCGCCTTTGCTGACCATGAAAGCTGCGATATCACTTTGCCCTTCAGCGATCATTTGCTCCATTGTTTTTTCTATTTTCCAACCATTGGCTTCAAACTCACGGGCTACGGCAGAATAGTTTAGATAGCTAATATACGCTTTAACCCCTATCATCAGTTCAACACAGAATTTTGCATTAAATGGAAAAATTGAAAAAGGAGCGCAATTTGGCGTGAATGCCATGATATCCATACTCTTTATAAAACGCACATAATCTCCATGTTTTTGCCAATCACTTGTTTGATTCTTCCTTTGCTCTTCCAGAACTGGAAAGATATCTCCAGGATCGACCCCCTTTGTGAAATCAAAACATTCTAAGGCAGCACCAATTATTAATTCTGGCACCGGCACATCCTTGTTTGTCAGCAATCTCTAAAAGAGATAAAAGATCGGATAGCTGATTTTCAGGCTTAATGGGTAATCTGATAATTTCGATTGTCTTTCCCCGAAATACTCCTTTATCTAAATTCAGGAAATTTACAGTTTCTCTCATCCGTTGCTTTTGACGTGTGATGCGACTAGAGCTAGTTTTACTGCTCTTAACTTCTATAATCTCAACAGAGTTGTCATTTTTTAGAACGGTCACATCTCCTATAGAAAGCCAATTAGTAAGAGAATTCAGAATGGCAATTCCTGAATCAGTATCGAATTGGTGGCACCATTCTGTTAATTCGTTGATTGTTCCCTGTGCAACGATCTGTTGCTTTGATTGTCCATCTGAAAGAGCCCTTAAAACAGCACGGTCGTAATTTAAAACTCGCCAAGCGATTCCATCTCCTATACCCCGAACCGCATTTGCATATAGTTGATAAAAAAATATTTGGCTTTCTACGAAATTCGATTCTTCGCGAAATGTTTCATGAGAGGCATCCTCGGTCGTTTCATGGCTGCTGGTCAGCTCTTCGGATAAATTTCGGTAATGTTTTAACACGCGCTCTTGGAATGAAAGTTCATCCAGCAGATGTAATTGTGTTTTAGCGATAGCTATGCGATTATTGCGACGCTTTCGACTGATCTCCAAATAGTCCTCCAAAATATCCGGATACTCTGACATTGCTAATCTGGCTATAGCTTTACTAGTTATAGGAATTGATTCCCCTCGAGATGTACTTAAAGCCCAGTTGAAAGCTCTTCGATAATTAGATGGTGGGCTATTCATGTTTTACCGCGCTGTGTGCCGGGCACGTTCTAAGGCAGATTTCATTTCAAAGCTTGGGATTGTAGTTGAAGAAATTGATGAAACTCTATTCTGGCTCGAGCTAATTGTCGACACAGGCTTGCTCCCCTCCAGCCGTATGGAAGCCATTATGGATGAAGCAAATCAGCTAACTTCTATTTTTGTCACAGCAAGAAAAACTTCACGCAGCCGCTAATCGTACTTCTTAATCGTATAGACTGTGAGGTCGAATCTGTCTTTGCAATCGTACTTCTTACTTCGTACTTCTTAATTCATGCAGTTTGAATTCTTCATCGCCTCCCGCTATCTGCGCGCCAAGCGCCGCCAGGCGGTTATTGGCGTGATCACGATCATCTCCATCATCGGGGTCGCGGCGGGCGTGGCTTCGCTGATCGTCGCCCTGGCCATTACCAACGGATTCAGCCAGGACCTGCAAGACCGTCTGACGGCCTCGATCGCCCATGTACAACTTATGCGGGTGGCCAGTGATGGCATCCGTAACTGGCGCGATCTGCTGGCACGCTTGGAGAAACAGCCTCATGTGGTGGCGGCTTCTCCTGTGCTCTATGAAGAGGTGCTGATCTCGCGAGGATCGCGCGCCGCCGGGGGCATCCTCAAAGGGGTGCAGCCGGAGCGTGAAAACAAGGTCAGCGGATTGCTCAAGACGGTAGACCTGGGCTCGGCGGCTCCGCTGGAAGCCAATCAGACCCGCTCCGAAGGCGAACTGGCGCCCATTGTGCTCGGCAAAGAGATGGCCGATGATCTCGGCGCTGCTCCAGGGTCAGTTGTGATGGTGGTCAGCCCGCAGGGCGAGCTTACTCCTTTTGGCCTCGTGCCCAAGTACGTGCGCTTCAAGGTGGCTGGCATCTTTCACTCCGGATTTTATGAGTATGACAAGTCCTGGGCCTTCATCCGTCTCGACGATGCCCAACAGTTATTTGGCCTGGGCAACACGATTTCGGTGATCGAATTCAAAGTCGATGATCTTTACCGCGCCGCCGACGTCGGCCGGCAGTTGGAGCAGGCCGCCGGCAACGGATTCATGTCTTCCAACTGGATGGAGGAAAACAAAGCGTTGTTCCGCGCCCTGCGCCTGGAGCACCTGGTCACGTTTATCACCATCGGCCTCATTGTTCTGGTTGCCGCGCTCAACATCCTGATCTCACTCATCATGATGGTGATGGAAAAGACGCGCGATATTGCCGTCTTGCGCTCTATGGGGGCGCGCAAAGCGCAAGTCCGCGGAATTTTTATCATGCAGGGAGTCTTGATTGGCGTAATCGGCACCCTACTGGGCCTGGTGCTGGGGTACGCTCTCTCCTGGGCCGGCGGACACTATCACTTCATTTCGCTCTCGGCAGAAGTTTATTCCATTGATTACGTTCCTTTTGCTCCCAAGGTATCTGACGGCTTCCTCGTTGCCGGCATGGCCCTGGTGGTCTCGCTGATTGCGACCATCTATCCCTCATGGTCAGCCTCTCGTATTGCCCCGGCAGAGGCTCTGCGCTACGAATAGCAGTTGCCGGTTGTCAGTTGCCAGTTGCAATGTGCAATTCAATTACACAATTACCAGATTACTCAATTTCCAATGGTCCAAAGATTCAATCCTCCCCGATCTCTAAAAATCTTTACAAAGTATGTAAACCGGCTTAGCTTTCTCTCGTCCTATCATATGAACGGATATGGAAGAGACCTTCTATAAGGGTGCAACCTTCGCCGCCCCAGCGCAGGAGCGCAGCTCCGAAGGCATCAGCCACGAAGAGTTCGAAGAGATTGTTCGCCTGAACCAGCGGCGCATTTACGGCGTGCTGCTGGGCATGATGCGCGATGGCGACCTGGCTGACACTCTCACCCAGGAGTGTTTCCTGCGGGCCTACAAGAACCGCAGCCGCTTTCGCGGCGAAGCTAAAGTAGGCACATGGCTCTTCCGCATCGCCATCAACCTGGCGCGCGACCATATGCGCAACCGGCGGCTGGCTTTTTGGAAGAAATTTTCGGGCAGCGAGGAATCTGAACTGAGCCTGGCTGAAGCGGTGCCCGATGAGCGCGCCACTCCGGAGCGCCGGCTCCTCGCGCAGGAGCAGTTGGGCCAGGTGTGGCATGCCCTTGATGAGCTTCCCGCGCGGCAGCGCGAGGTCTTTCTGCTGCGCTTCATGGAAGAGATGAGCGTGGAAGAGATTGCCGGGGCGACAGATTTAAGGCCGGGCACGGTGAAGGCGCATCTGTTCCGCGCCATGAACACCGTCCGCCGGCGAGTGAAGGAGCAGTACACAGAAGGAACCGTATGAAAAGCACGCAACATTGTGACGAAGACGCCATTACCGCCTACCTGCTGGGCATAGCCGGCCGAACGGACGCCAATCATGTTGACGCCTGTGTCGATTGCTACGCTCGGGTGGAGCGGGCCCGTATCCAGATGAAGGAGCTGCGCGTCGCTGCCGGCGAGCTGACCTCGCGTCCTGAGCATTTTTGGACCCGGCAGCGGGCCGCCATCATGGACCGCGTATCCGACGCCAAGCCGGGAATCGGCTACCGCTGGGTGTGGGCGTCCGGAGTTTCTCTCGCGATGCTGGCTCTTCTCCTGGTTCTGCTCTTGTGGCCTCGGCAGAGTCACCAGCTACCCACGCAGGTGGCGCAGGTGGCGCAAGACATTCAGGATGACCAGTTGCTGACCCAAATCGAAAACGATGTGCAGCGGCCGGTGCCCCGGGCGCTGGAACCCGCTACTTTGCTGGTTCACGCCCGTAACGATATGGCTCAGCCGAACAAGCACCATACATCAACAGGAGTACAACAATGAAATCGAGGATTTTCACAGTCTGTCTCGCGGCCTTACTGCTTTCCGCGCTCAGCTACGGACAAACACCACAACCCCAACCACCATCGGACCAGCCTGCGCCCAGGCATGGAGACGAAATGGGCGACCGCATAAGAACACACCATGTCCATCATATGGAGATGATGGGACCGCCCATGGGAATGCCGATGAACGGAATGCCTCCGGGCAAGTGGTGGAAAAATGCGGAAATCGTGCAGCAATTACAGGTCAGCGACGACCAATTGCAACGGCTCGAAAAGATTTTTCAGGATCATCGGCTGCGGCTGATAGATTTGCATGCCTCGTTGGAAAAGGAAGAGGCTGTGCTTGAGCCCCTTACCGAAGCCGACAACCCCGATGAATCCCAGGTCGATTCGCAGATCGATAAAGTGGCCATGGCGCGCGCGGAGTTGGAGAAGGCCAATACCCGCATGCTGCTCGAACTCCGCAAGGTGCTGACTCCCGACCAGTGGAAAAAGCTGCAGTCCATGCCGCCGCATTTCGGGCCTATGCCAATGCACGATCGGAAGCAATTTGAGCTGCCGGCCCCGCCTCCGCCGCCGGGAAAACCTCAATCGTAAATTCTCTTTACCTCCAAGCTAAGTACACCCTAAGGGCCAAGCCGTTTTGGCCCTTTTTTATTTTTCAGAAGTTTCCAAAAAGCAAGCTCAATCCAAAAAACAAATATGACGTAAAACTTTAGTAATGTGAAAGTTTGGGAACCATCGAAGCGTCGTCGTGTTCTAATACTATATAAACACAGGCAAGATAAGGCGCGACTCAAGACTCTTCGGGCCGGGTTGTCTGGCCTAAGAGAGCGAAAGTCGAGCGAAAAAAGAGACTTTGGAGATGCTGATTGCATCAAACTGAAGAGATGGAGATTTTACGGGTGGAGGGTCTGAAGAAGTCTTTCCGCTCTGGAAGCTCCGAGCTTGTGGTCTTTGAAAATTTGTCCTTCCAGGTGAGGAAGGGAGAGATGCTGGCGATTGTGGGCGAGTCGGGAGCGGGAAAGAGCACCTTGTTGCACATCCTGGGTGCTCTTGATACTGCTTCCGAAGGTGACGTATACTGCGCCAAGATGCGTCTCCGAGCGCTTTCCGACGATGCAGCAGCGGAATTTCGTAACCGCGAGGTTGGGTTCGTGTGGCAGTTTCACTATCTGCTGCCGGAATTCACCGCGGCAGAGAACGTTGCCATGCCGCTTTCGTTGCGCGGCGCTCCCCACCGGCAGGCGCGCGAGCAGGCGCTGCAGTGGTTGAAAGAAGTAGGCCTGCTGGACCGTGCCGAGCACCGCGCTGGTGAACTCTCTGGCGGAGAGCAGCAGCGTGTGGCCCTGGCCCGTGCCTTGATTACCCGGCCGAAGATTCTGATGGCGGATGAGCCAACCGGCGATCTGGATGCTCACACCGCTGAAACGGTTTTTGAGCTGATTGCACGTTTACATCGGGAATATCAGCTTACCTCCCTCATCGTCACTCACAACCTGGGGTTTGCAAAGCGTTGTGGACGCGTATTGCGGCTTCAGCGTGGGAGGGCGGAAGAAATTCAGCCGGCGGCATTGCCGGCATAGCAGAGTTTGCCGGACATATTTGTCCGGCTTGAGGGTTTTACCTGACTGACAACGGCTTGGAAAAGCCGCAAGGTTCAGGTAAAGGGTGGGAGGTCCGGGGACGGACAATTGAGTCCGCACTGAGATTCCCAATTGAGGGAACATGTTCGAACGGTACACGGAAAAAGCGAGGCGCGTAATCTTTTTTGCGCGCTACGAAGCGAGCCAGTTTGGTTCGCCATATATCGAAACGGAACACCTCCTGCTCGGTTTGCTGCGGGAAGACAAGGCTCTCACCAACCGTTTCCTGCGTTCGCACGCCTCCGTGGAATCGATCCGCAAGCAGATCGAAGGCCACACCACCATCCGCGAAAAGGTCTCTACCTCCGTAGATCTGCCTTTAAGCAACGAGTGCAAGCGCGTTCTCGCTTATGCTGCCGAAGAGGCGGAACGGCTTTCTCACAAACATATTGGCACCGAACATCTGTTATTGGGCTTGCTGCGCGAAGAGAAGTGCTTTGCCGCGGAAATTCTGCATGAGCGCGGGCTGCGCCTCTCAAGCATTCGCGAGGAACTGGCCCGCACCACCCAGGAGAAGGCGCAGCCTCAGCGGCAGCGCGAGTCTTCCCTGCTCTCCGAATTTTCCCGCGATCTTACCCAGGCGGCCATGGATAGCCAGCTCGACCCGCTCGTCGGCCGCGAATCTGAGCTTGAGCGCGTCGTACAAATTCTGTGCCGTCGCACCAAGAACAATCCGGTGCTGATCGGCGAACCCGGCGTGGGTAAAACCGCCATCGTCGAAGGCCTGGCGCAACGCATTGCCGATGGCGAAGTGCCGTCGTTCCTTGCGGAAAAACGGATCCTGGCGCTCGACCTCTCTTTGATCGTTGCCGGCACCAAATACCGCGGGCAGTTCGAAGAGCGCCTGAAAACCATCATGAAGGAGTTGATGGACAATCAAAATGCCATCATCTTCATTGATGAGTTGCATACCCTCGTGGGGGCCGGCTCGGCGGAAGGCTCGCTCGATGCCGCCAATATCCTCAAGCCCGCGCTGTCACGCGGAGAGATTCAGTGCATTGGCGCCACTACGCCCGGCGAATACCGCAAATCCATCGAAAAAGACCGCTCGCTTGAACGGCGCTTCCAGTCGGTGAAAGTACCGCCGCCCAACGAAATAGAGGCGGTCAAGGTTATCCAGGGAATTAAAGACCGGTATGAAAAGTTCCATGCCGTAACGTATACCCCTGAAGCGGTGGAGTTCGCCGTCTCGCACTCGCATCGCTACATTCCCGACCGCTTCCTGCCCGATAAGGCCATTGACCTTATCGACGAGGCTGGCGCCCGCGTAAAGCTGCGCCAGACCACGCTTCCCGAAGAGATCACCGAAGTGCAGAAGCGGATCAAATTCATCGTACATCGCATGGAAAATGCCATCGCCAACCATGAGTTTGAGAAGGCCCGCTTCTACTCCGATGAAGAACGCAAAGAGCGCGAGAACCTGCGCGCCCTCCGTGAAAAATATCATCTGGATGATTCTTCCACCGGCGTCGTCGGCCGCGAGGATATCGAAGACGTTGTCTCGCGCTGGACCGGTGTACCCATCAATTCCATCAAGGAAGAAGAATCGCAGAAGCTGCTGCGCATTGAAGAAGAGCTGCACAAGCGCGTTATCTCGCAGGAGCGCGCCATTCTCGCCCTGGCCCGGGCCATCCGCCGCTCGCGCGCTGGATTGAAATCACCGCAGCGCCCCATTGGCTCCTTCCTGTTCCTCGGACCAACCGGTGTGGGCAAAACCGAAGTTGCCCGGACCTTGGCGCATTTCCTCTTCGGCAGCGAGAAATCGCTTATCCGCTTCGATATGTCTGAGTTTATGGAAAAGCATTCGGTTTCCAAGCTCATCGGCTCGCCTCCCGGATACGTAGGTTACGAGGAAGGCGGCCAGCTCACCGAACGGGTGAAGCGCGCGCCTTACTCTGTTGTCTTGCTCGACGAAATCGAAAAAGCGCATCCCGATGTCTTCAATATCCTCTTGCAGGTATTTGAAGACGGGCACCTTACGGACGGCTTGGGCAACACCGTGGATTTCAAAAATGCGATTCTCATCATGACCTCCAATATCGGCGCCCGTCACCTGCAGAAGCGCACCGGTATGGGTTTCCAGTCCGACCAGGAGGAAACCATCTCGACCAAGGTCGAAGACATGGTGAAGAACGAGGTGAAGCGCACCTTCAACCCTGAGTTCCTCAACCGTTTGGATGAGATCATCATCTTCAACGCCTTGACCGAAGCCGACCTCATCCAGATTGTGGAGCTGATGGTGCAGCAGTTGAACCAGAACCTGGCGCAGCGGCACATCACCATCACCGTCACCGAAGAGGCCAAGAAGTGGATCCTGGAAAAAACGGTCAGCGATCGCAATTATGGCGCGCGTCCTTTGCGCCGTGCCTTGCAGCGCTACATCGAAGATCCGCTGTCGGAAGCGCTCATTCAGGGCACCATCCAGACCCGGCCTGCGTTTATCGAGGTCTTCCTCGACGGCGATAAGCTCTTCTATCGCCCCGTGGATTCCAACGCGCAGCAGGATGGGGTTCTGTTGTACAGCAACTGAGAGCCGGCTTCTTGCGTCTCTCTGACAGAAATCAAAAACCGCCAGCCTCGAACTGGCGGTTTTTCATGTTGTAAACCAAATTGTTATACTTCAAATTCCGCTATGGAACTTATCGTCTACTCAACCCCCTGGTGCCGTGACTGTCACGAAGCCAAGAAGTTTTTGGCAAAGCACAATATCGCTTACAAAGAAATCAATATCGAAGAGAATCCCGGCGCTGCCGGCGAAGTGATTGCCCATACCGGCAAGCGCGCCGTTCCCCAGTTTGTAATTGATGGCAAATGGGTGCAACCGTACACCCCGGGAGAAGGGTTTCTCTACGAAGAGATGAGCAAGCTGCTGGGAATTGAGTAATTGGGGAATCGGCTAATTGGAAAATTCAATGATCTGGCGATTCTCTTCGTTTTCCAGTTACACAATTACCCGATTTCACAATTTCAATTACTTCATCACTCGATTCCGCGCTCCCAGCGGAAAAATGCGTATGGGCAGCACTCGTTCGCGCTTCCGCTCGGCTTGTAAGTTCATGACGCGCGCCTGGAGCAGGTCGTTCAACGAAACCACGCCCACCAGTTTCGCCACGCCGGTCTCAGTACCGCGCCGCTGCCTGCCGCCTTCGCGGTTCACGCGGCGCTCAATGACTGGCAGCCGTGTCAATCCGGTTTCTGCCATGCGATACACCACCGCGCGCAGGGGTTCATCAGGATACGCGACCACTGCCTGAGGTTTTTTCGAAACGATATCCGACAGTTCAAGCTCACCCTGGTCTTCTCCCGCCCGGCTTTGGCTGACCAGATCTTGCAGCTCCCTGCGGGTAATCACGCCCATGAGCGACTGCCCGACCTCAACCACAGGATAGAGCCATTGCCCACTTCGCCCATGCTCCACACTCAGAGATTGCCTCAACTCCTGAATAGATATGGTTCCCGGAAGAGCAACAATATTGCTGCGCATCACTTCACGCACAAACATGCTTTCCAGCGGATCGGTAGAGTATTCGCGGGTCAGGTGGTAGCCGCGCCGGCTCAGCTTTTCCGTCAGGATCGAGCGCGGCAGGGCAAGGGTAATCAATGTATGCGCAAGAGTCACCCCCACCAGCAGTGGTAACAGCATGTTGACGTCATGAGTCAGTTCGAGAGCAAACACCAGCGCAGTTAACGGAGAGCCGATGGAGCCGGTAAGCACCGCAGCCATGCCTATCAACGGCCAAAATCCCATGCCCTGATTGGGCAGGAAGTGTCCCAGCGCAGCTCCCAGCGCGCCACCAATCATAAGAATGGGGGCAAGGATTCCACCCGATGTTCCCGACCCCAGAGACACCAGCCAGATCACCGATTTCACGACCAGGATGCCGATGATCAACCGCGTGGTCGCGTCCCCTTGCAGCAGGCTTCCAATCACGTCGTAGCCAACTCCCAGCGCGGGAGGAAAGATGTAACCGCCAATGCCAATCACCAGTCCGCCGATGGCCGGCCACCACATCCAATGCAGCGGCATGCGATGGAAAGTATCTTCAATTGCGTACAGCCAGATGCTTAACAGCGCCGCCAGTCCCGCACCCACCAGCCCCACAAGAGCGCAGCCGGCCAATGCCTTGGCTCCCACAAACGTAGTGTGGGCGGCCATGGGAAAGATGGGCCCCGCACCCAACAAGCCGCGCCGCGCGGCGGCCGCGGTCGCGCTGGCCAGGGCCACAGGAATCAGGCTGCGTGGTTTCCATTCGAACAGCATCAGCTCCACCGCCAGCAGCACAGCCGCTACCGGAGAAGCGAATACTCCCGCCATACCTGCGGCGGCTCCGGCGACCATAAGTGTCTTACGCTCGGTGTCGGTGAGATGAAAGAATTGCGCGATCAGCGAGCCTACCGCGCCGCCGGTCATGATGATCGGCCCCTCCGCTCCGAAAGGGCCGCCCGACCCAATGGCAATAGCGGCAGAGACCGGCTTGTAGACCGCCACCTTGGGTTCCACGCGCGCGCCGCGCAGCAGAATTGCCTCTAAAGCCTCCGGAATGCCGTGCCCGCGGATGCGTTCAGAGCCATAGCGTCCCATGAAGCCTACAATCACAGCCCCGATAATGGGCACGACGATGACCCATGCTCCCAGGTGATTGCCCGCGGGTGAGGTCATGGTGGCGTCCCACCGTTGGTAAAAGAAAAGATTGGTGAACAACCCAATCAGCTTGAGCAATCCCACTGCAACATAAGCGCCGGTCACGCCAATGCCCACCGCCAATACCGAAATGGGGATTACACGCGGGGTGGTGGTGAAATCCGCCAGCCGGCCATGAGTTTCTTTTTCCGCGAAAATCTTCGTCCAAAAACTGCGCAGTTGAATATTTTTCAAAAAATCACTTCCCCCGTGAGTCTCTCAATGACTCTTGCCCAATGCCTTTAATACCTTCAGCAACTGCGGCGCCGCTGACTGCAACTCAGCCCGGTGCTGGCGGGAAAGTTTTTTCAGCACAGCCTCTCCCGCATGTGTGATATGCACGATCACCTGCCGCCGGTCTCCGAGATTGCCCGTCCGCATTACCAGCCCTCGGCGTTCTGCGCGGTTAATCAGCTCGACCGCGCTGTGGGGCTCAAGCTGCAGCCGCTCGGCCAGCTTGCCGATCCTGGCCTCCTGCCCTGAAGGCAGGCCGCGAATCGCCAGCAGAAGCTGGTGCTGCTGTGGATGCACCCCGGCACGCCGCGCTGCTTCTTCACTGAAGTGCAGGAAGCGGCGCATCTGATAGCGAAATTCGGCCAGTGCTGTATATTCGCGGTCGCGCACAGGGAACGATCCTTTATATCGTGTCACGATATAAATATAATTCACCGATTTGCGTCCGTCAAAGACATCCTTTTGCGAAACCCATTTGCGAAAGAGGAAGACGTCTGGAATTTATTTGGCAAGGCAGTCCGAAACCGTCTTCAACCAAAGCGAAGGGTCCATCGTGGCGCTCGCGCAGTCCGCCCCTTCGATGGGGGCCTCATATTCAAAACGCTTTAAAGCGATCAACGGGGTCTGCTGTGAATAGCTTTTTAAAAAGTTGGCCATTTCCTGCCGCACCGCGTATTCAGCCGTGTTTCCCAGGATGAAAAGATCGAAGTTATGCTTCTGGGCGGCTAAAATGCCCGCCTCGTTGCCGATGACAGAATGAACTTGATATCCCGCCCGCTCCAGGATCAGCTCTCTGATTTTGCTGAGCGTGGGATCATAGGCGATGGAAAGTACGCGATCACCAGCCATATACGAAAATAAGAACCCAGAGCAGCAGATTGGGTTGCTGGCCGCCATTCCTGCTTGGTCTAACCAATGATTCCCATTTACAATTCAGGGTTTGTGCAAGCGGCCGGGTGAGTTTGACCGCGCCTTGAGGAACAGTTCTGGATTAAGGAGAGAGTGTGATCTCACGCTATACGCGTCCCGAGATGGGCCGCATCTGGAGCGATGAAAACAAGTTCCGCATGTGGCTGAAGGTTGAAGTCGCCGCCAGCCTGGCGCTGGCCGAAGCCGGCATTGTGCCGCCTGAGGCTGCTGCCGCCATCCGCGACAAAGGCGACTTTCATGTGGAGCGCATTCAGGCCATCGAAGCCGAGGTGCGGCACGACGTGATTGCCTTCACCACCGCGGTTGCGGAAAAAATCGGCCCTCACGCCCGCTGGCTGCATTACGGTCTCACCTCCAACGATGTGGTGGATACCGCCCAGGCCTTGCAAGTCCGCGATGCCTCCGCCCTCATCCTTGCCGATCTGGAGCTTCTGGCCGAAGTTTTGAAGCGCCGCGCTCAAGAGTTCCAGCACACGCCCATGATCGGGCGCACTCATGGCATCCACGCTGAGCCCATCACCTTCGGCCTCAAGCTGGCCAACTGGTACTCGGAGACGCAGCGCAACATCGGGCGCATGAAGTCTGCGGCCGAGCAGATGCGTGTAGGCAAGCTCTCGGGCGCCGTAGGCACCTTCGCCCATCTTGATCCCGAGATGGAAGAAAAAATCTGCCACAGCCTGGGACTCGAACCCGCTCCTATCTCCTCCCAGGTCATCCAGCGTGACCGCCACGCTTTTTACGTAACTACGCTGGCCGTCATCGCTTCTACCCTCGACAAAATTGCCACCGAGATTCGCCACTTGCAGCGCACCGAGGTGCGCGAAGCCGAGGAATATTTCAGCGAAAAACAAAAAGGATCGTCGGCCATGCCCCACAAGCGCAACCCCATCACCGGTGAGCAGATCAGCGGATTGGCGCGCGTGGTGCGCGGACATGCCCAGGCTGCGCTCGAAAATGTGGCCCTCTGGCACGAGCGCGATATCTCGCACTCTTCCGTCGAGCGCGTGATTTTGCCCGATTCCACCATTCTGGTGGATTACCTGCTCAACAAGACCACCAACCTGATCGAGAAGATGTTCGTCTACCCGGAGCGCATGCAGAAGAACCTGGAGAGCACCGGCGGCCTGGTCTTCAGCGGACAGCTTCTGCTTGACCTCTCCGAAAGCGGCATGCAACGGGAAGACGCCTATCGGATCGTTCAGAAACTTGCCATGCGAGCCTGGCAGCAGGGGTTAAATTTCCGCGCCCTGGTGCGCAAAGATAAGCAGATCACCTCGCGCCTCACCCGCAAGCAACTGGACCACGCCTTCGACCTGAATCGGCAACTGCGCAACGTCGACAAGATCTTTGAGCGCGTCTTCCGCTCTAAACCAGCAAAGAGAACAATAACCACAAAGGACACTAAGGACCCCAAAGAAGCGCCTCAAAGTTAGCTTGGCTTTACCAGGCATTTTTCCTCTGTGCCCTTCGTGGTTAGACCTTTGTGTCCTTTGTGGTTAAAGATTTTTGTCGGCAGGGGAAAACAACGTACCAACATTCAAATACTCCCGATAACTGTCATACTTTTCAAACAGGCTGGCGGTAAACACGCAAAACACACCATCGGCAATCTGCACCGCCGGCTTGTTGCCATCAGAGTCCACGGCAAGCTGCCAGTACAGCGCATCGCAATTTTGCAGGATGGTCACGATCCTATCCTTGGGCCGGCGTGCCCGGAGCATTCCCGGTAAATGGCCGGGGGCCAGGTGTGATTCTCCAAACAGGGCCAGCACGGCCGTACGTGGATCGGTAGCTCGAAGTTCAGCAATCCTGGTGGCGGCATGGCGGTCGCGTTTGCGGATCGCCCGCAAGTTCGAGCGTGGCCCGCTATCGAGGCCGCAGACCCGGAATCCGCAGCCGCGGGCGGCTTGCAGCAGCTCACGGACAGGTTCCCATGCGTATCCCCAATCATCGTCGAAGCGCAGCAACAGGCGAAGCTGCTGGTCGCTGATCTCGCGCTTCCACCATGCATCCAGCAGCGCTTGATGCTCGGCAAAGATGGCTTCCACTCCCAAACAGCAGGACTTGCCGTTCTGTCCCATCAACTCCACAATTTGGGCCGCATAATGCTGTGATGCCGGCAGGGTGTGATAGTCGCCCAGCAACACGATATCGGCCGCCAGCAACTCGCTCTCGACTTGCTCCTGGCTCACTGTGCACTGGTAGGACTGGAATGCGCCATAGAAATCGCGCAGGTACTTGCGTTGTACCAGCGGATCGAGCGCGTGGATCTGCTGTGTAATTCCGGTGACGGCGCGCTGCTCCCAGCCGCGGCTCGTCGTTTGGCGCCGGAGAGGATTTCTGCCCATGCTTCCCATACAATCCCATTTCGGAGCGTACAAGTTTGGTATTCTCTTTCTCTACGCTCATTCTTCTCCAGGGCTATGGGATTAGATGCTGGAAACCGCATGAACAGTTCGGCTCTCGAAAATTTGACCATTGCCATCACCGGCGCCAGTGGCGTGATATTCGCGCGTCACCTTTTAAAGATGGCTGAAGCCGATGCGCGAGTGAAGACCATCAACTTCATCGCCTCTGAAAATGCTCTACGCGTGATGGCCGAGGAGGCTGGCATCAGCGGACGCAGCAACCTGGCAGAGCAGTTGCTCGGGAAGAAGTCGCGCAAAATCCAGCAGCAGAATAACGATGACATCGGGGCCAACGTGGCCAGCGGCTCTTATCCCACCGACGCTATGGTGGTGATCCCATGCAGCATGGGCACGCTGGCGCGCATTGCCAGCGGACTCGCCATCAAACTCATCGAGCGCGCCGCCGACGTCTGCCTGAAAGAGCAGCGTCCGCTGCTGCTATGCGTGCGCGAAACTCCGCTGAACAAGATTCACATCCGCAACATGTACCGCGCCGCCGACGCCGGCGCTGTGATCTTTCCTCTCATCCCGACCTTCTACAATAAGCCCGCTTCGCAGGACGATATGGTCCGCCAGTTCGCCAGCCGCGTGCTGGCCCACATTGGCCTGGAACAGCCGGATGCCTATCGCTGGAAGGGTTAGAACAGCCTTCAGCACTTAGGCGCAGTTGTCATCTGGATTTCTCGCAGTCCCCGACAATTGACAAACGTACCGATAAACGGTACGCTTTGCCAATGATTCTCAGTTTCCGCGACCGCGACACCGAGCGGTTTTGGCAAACAGGCCGCGGGAAAATGGTGCCGGCGAATCTTCGCCGGACGGCCATGCGGAAGCTCTTGATGGTCAATGCCGCATCACAGTTAGAGGATTTGCGGGTGCCGCCAGGAAATCGGTTGGAGGCCCTACATGGGGATCGAGAAGGCCAACACAGCATACGAATCAATGACCAATTTCGGGTGTGCTTTGTTTGGCGGAATGGGAACGCGTACGAAGTAGAGATCGTGGATTATCACTGAAGGATCTACCTGAAAGGATTGTTATGAGCAGGAAGAAGGGACGTGCAGTTTGGGGATGGAATATTCATCCCGGAGAAATTCTACAGGAAGAATTTCTTAAACCTCTCGATATTAGTGTGTACGAATTGGCAAAGCAGATTCATCTGATCCGTTCGCGAGTGAATGATATCGTCCGTGGCCGGAGGAGGATTACAGCAGATACGGCCTTGCGTCTGGCAAAGTTTTTTGGTACGACCCCGGCATTTTGGATGAATCTCCAAACTACTTACGAGTTACGTGAAGCAAACAATTGTTCAGCGGCTGAACTTGAGAACATCAAGCCGATTCAAGTCCATACACGTAAGACCCATGCTGCTGCTCATTAATGTAGTCAGCTTCTACGCTGCTCAAATGCCTTTGCAATGACTTTGCACGCCGAATCGGAAACCTTGAGCTCAGCCAACTGATCGCGCCTCACCCAGCGCGCCTCCAATGCGTCGCCGCCGGCGCGCAGCTCCCCTGATTTGGTGTGGCAGAGAAAATCAATGATCACGTAGTGGTACTGCGCCTTGCCCGCATTGGATTCCGTGCCGGGAACAATGCTCTCGAAAACTTCCAGCACTTCTCCGGCTTCAACTTGAAGTCCGGTTTCCTCGAGGGCTTCGCGGGCGGCCGCAAGGCGCAGGCTCTCTCCCAGTTCCACGACCCCGCCGGGAATGGACCATTGGCCCAGTAAAGGCTCCCGGCCACGGCGCACCAGCACAACGCGTTCATCCATGACGATTACGGCGCCCACGCCGACAATCGGACGATCAGGATACTCGCGCTTCATAATTGAAAAAATCAGTACTCAAAAAAGAAGTGCTCAGGATCCATGGCCACGATGCGCCAGGGATTCCCGTACGCGGAAGAAACTCTCTCCACCTCCAGGCGTAGGCGTGCGTGCTGGCGATGGGTGGCTTGCTCAAGCTGCTGTGGGCGCGACTCCAGGTCGAAATCTGCCAGGATGCTTCCCTTGGGCTCGCCTTCGCCGCTTACCTGGATAATTTTGTAGTAGAGATGAAAGCTGTCGTAGTAATTGAATGCCGCTTCCATGTGCTGCTCGAAGTTAGGGTCGAGGCGCTCGGCCAGGAACATGGACTTCGTCTGCGGCAAATTGTGTCCTTGCATTCCATGCACCAGGCGGCGCAGCAGCGCATCGGCCACGGCCTGGCTGAAGGTAGGCTGCTGCAGGGCCGATTCGTCTCCCATATTGGGACGCGGGATCTTTGGCGTGCCTGGCTTCTCCGCCGGCTTGGCATCCTGCGGAGCAGGGGCAGCGGCATCGGGCGCAGGGGTGCTTTGCGCAACCAGGGCGGAACCCGCGAGCAGAAAAATGCAAGCCAGCCAAAAACAAGCCAACTGCATGGAAAAACATTTTTTCATGGTTCCATCCCTTTCAAATTGGGACTAATCGTCAAGCGTGCTTCCGTGGCACGCTGAACGTCTTCGGCCTTGAGGCCGGGAGCAACTTCTTCCAGCACCAGCCCCTGCGGCGTTACGCGCATGTAGGCCATCTCGGTCACGATGGTATCCACTACTTTGACGCCGGTCAGCGGCAGCCCGCACTTCTTCAAAATCTTGGGAGCGCCTTCGCGCGTGGTGTGCTCCATGGCCACGATCACGCGGCGCGCGCCGGCAACCAGGTCCATGGCCCCGCCCATGCCTTTGACCATCTTGCCCGGGATCATCCAGTTGGCCAGGTTGCCCTGCTCATCCACTTCCATCGCGCCCAGCACGCTCAGGTCAATATGCCCGCCGCGGATCATGGCAAACGAATCGGCGCTGGAGAAATACGCCGTGCCGGGAATTTCCGTGACCGTCTCTTTACCCGCGTTGATCAGGTCAGGGTCTTCCTGGCCGGCAAGCGGATACGGCCCTACGCCAAGCATTCCATTTTCACTCTGCAAGATAACATGCATGCCCGCCGGCACACAGTTGGCAACCAGGGTCGGCAAGCCGATTCCCAGATTGACATAGAACCCATCGCGCAGCTCGCGCGCAATGCGTTTCACAATGCGCTCGCGCTTTTCTACGTCTTTTTGTTTATCGGCTTTGGGTAATGTTGCCATGACTTTTTTGGCGGCGTTTATGCCTGCCTGACGGTGCGTCTCTCGATTCTCTTCTCGTAATTCTGGCCCTGAAAGATGCGTTTCACATAAATGCTCGGCGTTATGATCTGGTCGCCGTCGAGTTCGCCTACTTCTACCAGCTCTTCGACTTCGACGATAGTGATGCGCGCCGCCGTTGCCATCATAGGATTAAAATTGCGCGCCGTCTTGCGATAAATGAGGTTGCCCCACTTGTCGCCCTTCCAGGCTTTGATCAGCGCAAAATCGGCCTTGAGGGCATGCTCCAGGATATGCGGACGTCCATTGAACTCGCGCACCTCTTTTTTTTCGCCGATGATGGTGCCGTACCCGGTGGGAGTAAAGAAGGCCGGGATGCCGGCGCCGCCGGCGCGGATACGTTCGGCAAACGTCCCTTGCGGATTGAGTTCCAGATCAATCTCGCCTTTCAACACCATCTCTTCCAGCAGCTTGTTTTCGCCGACGTAGGTGCCAATATGCTTATTGATTTGGTGGTTGGCGAGCAGAAGGCCCAGGCCAAAGTTATCAATGCCGACGTTGTTGGAGATGGTCGTAAGATTCCTGACGTTCTTGCGCATGAGCGCCTGAATCAGGTTCTCGGGGATGCCGCACAACCCAAAGCCGCCGAGCATGATGGAAGCCCCGTCGGGAATGTCTCGCACGGCTTCGTCGGCGTTGGCGACTACTTTATTCACCGTTTCAATTTAACCACAAAGTCGGTCAGCCCCCGAGTTGATAAACAAAAACTTACCGCGAATTTCAAAAATTACGCGCATTTCAGGAGCCAAAGCGGCGTAGCCACTGGATATACCCGGCTCGCCTGCTCCGATCTTACCTGGCAATGGTATTTGCATCTCAATGCATCAGTACATTATATTTTTTCAGCCGAAAGCGAGAGGGCATGACCAAAAAAAAATTTAGCATTGGAACTCGGGTGAGGGCGCGGCATGACCGTGCTCCGGCAAGATTCAAAGGAAGAGTTGGGACCATTCAAGGCAGCGAGCCCTATCGTGGATATCAAATTGCTTTCGAAGACCAGGCAGGAGAGGTTGCGTATCTGCATTCATACTTCCTTGAGGAACTTACACCGGGTCCCGCTGAATTCTCGCTGCCTCCCGCAACACAGCAGCGCACAAACCAATTTGAAAATCGGCGCTCTCCGCGCCTGGAAACTGATCTTCTCATTGCCATAGAGTTTCAGGATCAGCGCCTGATCGGCGCCTGTTTTGACTATAACCAGCACGGCTTTGGCGCGATTGTGGATGAGACGGAGCTGCCGCTGGGGGAGGTGGTCACAGTCGAACTGCCGCTTATTGACCGCAAGCCGTTACGCTTCCAGGCAAAGGCGGTGCACCAGGATCCTCCCAGGTATGGATTTGAATTCGTGGTCACGCAAGAGAGTAAACGCCAGATGATCGTCGATTTTTTCGCGGAGAGCGCTGAAATTAAATCTTAACGCATGCAGGATACAACGCAGGCAGGATACAAGGAAATACAGGCTTCGGTTCCAGCAATTTCCACCGAATCGAGGATTAAAGTATCTTGACCATGGCAACTCGCGGATTCGGCTCGAAGCCGGAGCGAAGATAGACTCCCTTGGCCCGAAGGTTGGTGTGGTAAACCATCAGGTGAAGAGCGCAGACGCCTCTGGCTTTGGCCATTTCTTCCAGAAGCTTGAGAGCCTGGGTCCCCACCCCTCTGCCTTGAAAATCGGGGCGCACATAAAAATCGGTAATCCAGGCGTCACGACCGCCGTACTCAATGTCATAGCCATACGTCAGGATGACGTGACCGGCTAGCGCTCCCTCACTCCAGATTTCAAGGACCACTCCCAGCGATGAATCGCCGAGCAGCTTGATCAGGGCGCTTCGGGTGCGGTCCTCGGGAGAGGTCACACCCTCGATCAGATAAAGTTCACGGATCAGGGGCATAAGCTCTTCTATGTCCGTAAGCTCAGCGATCTTTAATGAGACACTCATCGGCAAACTGACGCCATTCGCATCCAACATATGTGTTTCTACTTCTACTATAGCGCGAGGATTGCGCTGCCGGATGTCCTGTTCCAGGCATGAACAAAAACAGGACTCGTCTCTCTTCGCGTCTGAAGCGCAGAACAACAATTTAGAATGGCGAGATGAAGTCCTGGGACGCAATCATTCTGGGCGGAGGCATTATCGGGCTCTCGCTGGCGCGTGAGCTGCGCCGGCACGGAGTGGGCGTGCTGGTGATCGAGCGCGCCGAGCCCGGCCGCGAAGCTTCCTATGCCGCCGCCGGTATGTTAGCTCCGTGGGGAGGCGACCTGCCCCCCAGCCTCGAAAATCTGGCCGTAGCCAGCGCCCGCATGTATCCAGAATTTGTTGCCGAGGTGGAAGACGAATCTGGCCACAAGGTGGATTTACGCGACCAGGGAGCGATTGTCGTTTTCCACCAGCATGAACAGGCCGAGCTGCCCAAAAGAACTGGACCATTAACCCAGGCTGAACTGGCGCAGTTAGAACCTTTGCTTTCCATCAATGGTAGGGCTGAAGGCGGCGCTGTGCGATTGCAGGAGCGCAGTGTTGATCCTCGGGCCCTGGTTCCGGCTCTATTGCAGGCACTCAGGCATCGTAATGCGGATATTGTCTCTGGCTCTCCCGTTACCGGGATAACACCCGAAGGCGGTGGATTGTCGGTTCACACCACGCACAGTCGTTACGCTGCGCCGGTCGTCATCAACTGCTGTGGCGCGTGGGCAGGCGAGGTCAAAGTTCAAGGCGCCGATTCATGCCATGTTCCCGCGCGCCCGGTGAAAGGTCAGATGCTTTCTGTAGTTGCTCCACAGCGCGGCTTCCTGCAGCATGTGGTGCGCGCCTCTGAAGTTTACCTGGTGCCACGCACAGATGGACGCATCCTCATTGGCGCCACGGTAGAAGAGGCCGGCTTCGATAAGCGAGTTGACCCCGCCGATATTCGCCGGCTGCGCGAAGAGGCCACGAAACTTGTACCCCGGCTTGCCGAAACCAAGACGCTGGAAGCCTGGGCGGGGCTGCGGCCTTCAACGCCAGACGATCTCCCCATACTCAGCAGTACCGAAACGCCCGGCTATTTTGTCGCCACCGGTCACTTCCGCAATGGAATTCTGCTGGCGCCCATCACTGCGCGTCTCATGGGCAAGCTGGTGCGCGGTATCGAGCCGCAGCTTGATATCTCCAGCTTCTCTCTGGCGCGATTTCAAAAGTAACTTTGCAGGCGCTATACTTCTGTTTACTGCGAAGAGATCG
>DASREY010000225.1:0-21776 GCA_035651775.1 Terriglobales bacterium | reverse complement strand
CGTCCGGAACCGCCTTGCCGATATCGTGAACTACTCCTGCCCGGCGGAGAGCAACGATTTGGTCTTCATTCAAGCCAATGCGTTCACCCAGGCGCGTGGAATACTCCGACAGCCGCTCGCAGTGTCCGTGCGTATAAGGGTCTTTGGCTTCGATGCTTTGCGCAAGTGCAAAA
This sequence comes from Terriglobales bacterium, assembly GCA_035651775.1. Lineage (GTDB taxonomy): Bacteria > Acidobacteriota > Terriglobia > Terriglobales > Acidobacteriaceae > QIAW01. The sequence goes on along the minus strand of DASREY010000225.1, from coordinate 21,603 downwards.
AGAACCGACTCGGCCTGTTCCAGCTCGTCGGTGTATGCCTTGAGATTGAGAAGAGAATGCACCCTGGCCAACAATTCTGTACGGTCAACCGGTTTGGTCAAAAAGTCGTCTGCTCCGGCGTTGATACCGCGAACCCGGTCTTCTGTGGCCGAAAGCCCGGTTATCAGGATCACCGGAATCAGCCGCCGGTCCGGATCTTTCTTGATCTGGCGGCAGACTTCAAAGCCGTCTACATAAGGCATGGCCGCATCGGATATGACGAGGTCGGGGCAGCTGCGAACGACCTGCTGCATTGCATTGAGGCCATCGGTAGCCGTAATTACGTGCAATCCCTGGGCCTCCAGAATTTCCTTCAGAAGTTCACGATTTGCCGCGTCATCATCCGCTACCAGGATTCTGTTGGTCATGGCTCAAACCCCTCGTGCCCGCAAGTCAGGCCGCACGCAATATTTTCGGGGGGCTTTCATCCTATCCCTGTCCTGTCTCGGCGAACATTGAAAATCAGGCCGCGCACAGCGAATTCCCGAAACGGGGACACGTCTGGAATAAAATCTATCTGATCTAGGGCGGCAATCAAAGGTGACTTCGCATTACGAGGGTAACTAAGGTAGCAATGCGACTTTCGTAACGTAACTGGCAGCCACAACTTCAAGTCAGGTTGGCCGAACGGCTTGAACCCAAATTACCCCCTCCCATACAGCCACCGCCGGCGGGATTCAGGACCTCATCGTCAAGTTTTTGACAAAACGGGAATATTTGTTTTGCTTGAATAGTTGAATAACAGTTGTTGAAAACACGGTACTATTCCAGTGGTTACGAGGTTGCAAATGCCTGAACTTAAGTGGTTGGATGGATACACGGGTCAAACACTGGAGCAAATACTTGCGCTCGAAGGAGAATACCGCGTTGATTCATTGGTTCTGGCTCTAGAACAGGCACTCGGGCAAAAAGCTGCCCGGCCGGACGCTCAGAGTTTAACGAAGGAAGAGCGCGTTGTCCTTGCAGTTGAGGCGTTGCAACGCGAGGTCAACAACGGAGGTTATGGCCAGTTCTTCTCCAACTCCTCAAGAGACTTTGTGCCGATCATTGTGGAATCGTTGCGACGGATTGGTTGTCCTCAGACCGCAGAAATAACGCAGAAGGCAATCGATGTGCTGTGTCTTCCGCATCTCAACGCCGAGGAAATCGCCGCTATGGGCGAGGACAGCAGCAAACGCAGCGCTGAGTTGAAGTCTTGCGATGAGTTGTACTGCGACACACAGGAAGACATTGCCGGCAAGCTCTTTGCTTTTATCAGAATAAATAGGGGAGCCATCAAGTTATGAGATTGAAACCCCAACGACGATAGCAGGCAATTTGCGCCATTACTCGGAGGCCTGTCCAGGCCGTTATGTAAACGACCAGGACTTGTTTTGGAAAGTTGGGGGCTGCGGTTGCCGATTATTTTCCGCCGTTTGCAGCTGACGCTGATCTTTCTTGCAATCTGCCGATAGTTTCTTTTCCCCGATAAGAAAAATTCAAACGTCCTTTAAGTTTTTAGAAGTTGTAACAATGAGCCAAGCCTTTCAGTCCTCAACTCGCGTCCACGTGATCCCGCTTAGAGCGAGAACACCACCTCAACTCGTCGGTTACGCGCGCGGCCCTCGTCCGTGGCGTTGTTGTCTATAGGTTGCGCCTTGCCCAGGCCCTTCACATCCAGTCGCGAAGAATCAATGGCCTCTTTCTGGACGAAATAGTCACGCACCGCTGTTGCCCGATCGAGCGAGAGTTTCAGGTTGAAGGCGTCTCCGCCGATGTTATCGGTATAGCCGGCAATGAGGACCCTGGTAGTTGCCTTCCCCACGCGTTGCGCAGCTTCATGCAGAGTTTGTTGTGCTTCGGGTTTCAACACTGCCTGGCCGAAATCGAACAAGACTTTTTCATTGAGGGCTATCGTGATCTGTTTTGGACGAGTGTACGGCTGGAAGTCCACTGCGCCGGCCACCTTCGCGCGCCATGTGATGGTGTTCGGATCCAGGTCAACGCGGAGAATCGCCGCTTGGCGTAACTCCACATTGCAGCTCTGGACGCGGCGCATGTCGAGCGTCTCGTTGCCGATGGAGACGTCACAGAGTTGCTCGTTGCGCAGGTTGAGAAGGCGTATATGAAGTGCGTCGGCCACAGCAGCCGAGCGGTTTTTGCCGTCGGCCGTGAGGATGATCTCACCCTTGCCGGCATTGAGCGCATAAAAATAAGAAATTTGTGACCCTGTGCCGGTGCCCGTGATGCGCGGACCTGCCAGCTGCGTGGGATGATCGATGTCAGTTGACCCCGGACCGGTCGCTAGCTGTGGCAGGGAAGCGGCAGTCGCGGTTTCGAATTGCACCGGCCCGTCCAGCGTGACAGAAAAATTAATTGTCGGCTCGTCGAGATCGATGCGCAACGTAATGGGCTGCGTCTTGTCAATCGTGCAGTTCGTGCTTTCTGTCTTGTCCGTGGTGACATTCCCGAGATTGACGTAGCAGATGCGGTTGGCTCTGCCATCCAGCAAACCGGCAATCAGAGCGAACGCCGATGCGGAGGGCTCATTTTTCCCGGTGCCCGTAAGCGTGATGGTGCCAGGGTTGGCCGTGAACTGATAGTAATACGATACTACCTGCTTCAGACCTGTGCCCGAGACCGTCTTCGAGGTAAGCAGCGTTGGCTCGTCAATGTCGGTGGAAGCGATGGGTTGAGCCTGAGATTGCGGCTGCGCTGCTGTCATAGACGGAGTCACTGGCTGCGCAACTTCCGGAGATCTTGGTGGCGTCGACTTGGGCGATTGGGTGCTCTCTTTTTTAGAACAGGAAATAAGCGCGAGTGCCGTAGCCAACACGAGCCAGATATATGATGGGCGTAAAGAACAACAAGGTAACAATCCCACTCTCTCCGCCAGAACCTCATTCCTTAATAGCATAAGGGTGTTACTCCCCGAATCGCTGCGTGAATCTCAAAGATGTTCCTGAATAAATCGCAATACACAAAAGATCGAAATTGTTTCCTGCTTTGCCCTGCAACGTGGCGGTGGCGAATCTTTATAGGTTATGCAACCGGGGCCTATTTTGGAAAACGTACATGTACCAGTGGATTTACTAAACCATTATTAGAACTGATACAGGCCAGACCTAACCAATTAAACTATCCAATATCGCCAGCACCCACGTGATATCCGGCAAATCAGTGAGGCAGGTTAGAAAACGGCTGCTCCAGTGATCACTAGCTTAGCAAGAAGAACAGCAACTCTAAAGATAAAAGAAAGAGTGTAACGGAAGGAAATCGAGATGATCTGCAAACTGCGGCGGATTTGTTTATGGATCGCTTTGTCAGCTGCGGCCCACGGCCAGGTGGGCCCTCTCCGTATCGCAGTTTCCCCTGTAGACCCATTGGTCCTTGAAAATTCACAGGTGCAGTTCTCGGCAACAAAAGGTTTTTTTCGTAATCCGAATTCGCCGGCTGTAATAGCCGTCAATTGGAGGTCAAGTAATACCAGCGTTGCAACTTTCGGAATCACGCCAGGACTAATTCAGGTAGGTAATGGTGGGGGGGCCACAATCATCAGCGCCGTCAGCGGTCATTTCCTGGTGTCGACAACGCTTACCGTCAAGCCGGCTCTTCCCCCTTTGACCTCTATCACTGTCACACCTCAGAACTCACGCATTCAAAAAGGAAAAACTCAGGAATTCGTGGCAACCGGCCACTTTATGGATGGAAGCACGCACGATATTTCCACCATCGTGACCTGGACGACAGGCGACGGGACCATAGCTACCATTGATAATTCCGGTCTTCTTACTGCTGTCAACTCTGGCCCGACAGCCGTATTCGCAGCCGCAGGCGGGCAAACTGGCATGACGAATGTTACCGTCATGTCACCCTGGCCCGATGCCACCAACACCGGCGTGCCTCCGGGTAAGACCTTAACCATTGTCAACGGCGATATCGAGATCACGGCTCCCAATACTGTCATCGACGCCAAAGACATCCGCGGCTGTGTTCTGGTCAATGCTCCCGGGGTCGTTATCAAGCGCTCCAGAATTAATTGCGCCGGCTTTGTTGTGGTTACAAACAACTCGGCCAGTATCTATCATGGTGGCTATACCGGCGCCGGTCTGCTCATCGAAGACAGCGAGGTCAGTTGCCTCGATGGCAACGGTATGCCGGCGAATGGTACTGCCATCGGCGACAATAACTTCACGGTCCGCCGGCTTAACATTCATGGCTGTGAAAACGGCTTTGACGTTGATCTCAACGCTGACATCGAAGACAGTTACATCCACGATCTCTTTCAAAGCGCTGTGGCGCACACCGACGGCTTGCAGTCGGCAGACGGAAGTAATCTCACCATCAATCACAACACGATTTATGGCGACAGTCCGGGGTGCCCCAATACGGATGGGTCCGGCTGCGGCGGCACATCTGCAATCAATATCAATAACTGCGATCCGGCAATGAGAACTTGCCCAACCAGCAGCAACACTACCGTCAGCAATAACCTGATTGCGGGTGGCTCCTACACGCTCTACTGTCCAATTAAGCCAACAGTTAACTTCAGGGTTCTAAACAATCACTTCAGTACGGTCTTTTCCTCCAAAGGGGGAGCATTTGGCTTTTCGAGCGATTGTGGTGACGAGATTCAGTCAGGCAATGTTGTTCACGAAACCAACCAACCCTTAACCTTGCAGTAGTCTCGAGACCAAGGATGCCGCCTTGGTTCCCGCTGCAGGCGCATGCACGAATTGTCCGAAACGCGCGCTGAAGATTACCCACAAAATTAAGACACATGCACGAAGAGGACGAAAGTTGCCGACGATCGTGATGCCATGTAATTCCTTCGGATATGCTTTGACCAGCGTCTCCGGTGACCGAATCTTTGATTAGGCGACATTTTCAAACTGTGCGCATTCACGTTCCGCGTTATTTATCGCCCTTACATTTGTGTTTCAGTCGATGAAGGCCTCGCCGCACTAACTTGTCCAGCTCTCGTTCGAACCGTGCGAGCGGCGCTCCTCACAGGACGCTAGTGTAGAGCGTCTCGTGGCACTCCCTCTTTCGTAATCGCCACGGGAGTAATGAGTCCCTGCTCGTCGAAGTGCATTTCATCAATGCAAACGACCCGGTGGTTCGGGTCTTTCTCTCCCAAAGGCCTTCTGTGATACACGATGTACCACTTATCGGAGCCCGGCGCATGCAGGACCGAATGATGACCAGCACCGGTAGCCACGGATGGGTCCTGCTGCAGAATCTTTCCAATACGATTGAAAGGCCCCAAGGGCGACGATGCCATTGCGTAGGCGACCGCGTAGTTAGGACCTGTCCAGCCACCTTCCGACCACATGAAATAGTACTTCCCGTCTTTTATGATCATGAAGGAGCCTTCGACGTAACCCTTGGGCGTGATCTCCTTGAACACAGTCCCATCGGCGAAGGGAATGAAGCCCGTGAAGTCGTCCTTCAGCTTCGCGATATTGCAGTGCCGCCAGCCACCATAAGTGATGTAGTATGTCCCGTCTTGGTCTTGGAATACGAACGGATCGATCGGCTGCGCGCCGTTGTGAAACTTTTCGATCAATGGCTTCCCGAGATAGTCCTTAAACGGGCCTCCCGGTCGGCGCGACCGGGCGACACCGATGCCACCTAACTCCTGGTCATTCTGAATGTCATTGGCGCCGAAGAATATGTAGTACCAGCGATCCTTCTTCACCACCGACGGCGCCCACAATGCGCGCTTGGCCCAGTGAACGTCGCGTACGTCCAGAACCCGCGGGTGCTTCTTCCAGGTCACTAGATCCTTGGAGGAGAAGGCATCCATGAATACCTGTTCGCCGTATGGTGCTGAATACGTCGGATAGATCCAGTACTCGTTCTGAAAGATGTGCGCTTCCGGGTCCGCATACCAGCCGGGCAATATCGGATTGCCGGATCGGGGCGTCTGAGCGAGGACATGATTGCTCAACAGCAACGGCAGACAACAGGTCAGGAGAACGTTCCAAAAGACCGCTGGCCCGCATGCACGAATACCAACGCTGCGATTACTCAAGCCGCTTAGATGCATCTCGCCTCCTGAACATCGTTGGTTGCAGCGCCGACACTACGCGTTATCAGAATTTACACCAGCGGGAGTGGTTGTCCATTCATCTCAAAGGCAAGCAAAAGACGCGGTGTCAAATGCAATAAGGCCGATCTGCCTGCCGCAAGATGGTCTAACACAGTGGGGCCAAATGGAGCTCTGGATCAGTTTCAGAGAGAAACGTTCTGTTACCTATGTCTCGGACCGACAGTGCGCCCGATCGTATCGGGGTTCTGGGTTGAAACAAAAGTTCGCAAATCGTCCATTTGCCCCAACCAAACTTTAATTTCTAGCTGTCGCAAGCCTTTCTTGCCTTAAGAGCCAAGTGTCTACCGTGAGTGTCTTCAGGATGTTCTGTGTTGGAGTTTTTATCGGATACTACTACTCGTCTGGGCAGACGAAGAGCTGTCATATAACACCACCAGCTTGTTGGGCGCGCGGTATGTCTTAGGAAATTCGGCATTTTTGTGATTGTAATGTCTTCTATCAACAAAGGAAGCGTGTTTGAGGCGGGGGAGAGTCAATAACACTGAAAGATCGCCATCCTTTATATTGGTTGTTTCCAGCAAGCCAACATACTCGAGTGCGGGCAAACCCTTGATCGGCGTAAGAGACTCAATTTCCGGACACCGTTTCAAGCACAGCTCCTGCAGGTCCCGAAGGCTGGAAACAGGATCAATCCGCCTTAAACCTTTCGCTTCATCGATGCTGAGACTCCGCAATTTTCGGCAGGCAGCGACTGGCTCCAAAGTTTCTAGATTTTTTACATAGTCGGCAGAAAGCTTTCCAAGTTCAGGCAAATGCTCGACACCAGCCAGATTTTCAATGCGAGAAAAACCAATGACAAGCTCTTGCAGGAAGCGCAAATTCTTGAGTTGCTGCAAATCGATGTGGGTGTAATAACCGAGCCCCAGAATGCGGAGTTGGCCACACTTCAGGAGACTGGAAAAAGACTTCTCGTGCCAATCAAGCCGGAGTTCTTCCAACTTTGGGATCCGGGTAAAATCAACTTTTTGCTTAAACCCAGTGACAGTAAGCCGCCGCAGGTTCGGCATATCGTAAAGCGGACTCACATCAGCAACGCTGAGTGCCGACAGTTCTAGTCTTTCAACGAACGGCAGTTCCCTGAGGAAATTGATTTCGACCTGCCGTTCCGTGGGCCGGTTTAGCCGGAGGTGCCTGATTCCGAACGTCGTCATGACATCGGTGATGTCTGGTTCCCACGGCCCCTGAAGCAACAGGTAACGGGTTGGCCCAATCTCACAAACCTTAAAAGCACTCGCCATTGCTATTTGCAAATCCTAGCATAGTTGGCAGGCGAGAATTCGTTCCTGAGATTAGCGATGAGCCGCTCCGCATCAGGCACACTGTGCCTGGTAAGCGCCGGCAGAATCTCGCTGGTCAGAGCGTTGATGACTTTTTGTTCGGCAATTCGCCGGGCTTCTACTCCGCCGGTAACTTCGATGAAGTAGAAAACTTCTCCGAACAGCTTGCCGCTCCTGACGTGTTGAGCGATCCTCGCCGCCAACACACCAGTCTGCCCAACGTAAGGCAGAAAGATTCCGGGGGCAAATTCGGTGATGAATATGTAGACCCCTTCCTGGATGCCTTGTTCTACAACGAATTTTCCAACTTCGCAGACCAGGGTCTTCTTGGCTTGCTGTCCGAGGGCCTGGGATGCTTCCGTCTGGGCAGCTTCAAGGTCCTCATCGATCGACTCGGTGACCGCTATCTCGCCGACACCGCCGAATTGCAGGCCTGATGGATCGACCTGACCAACCGGATCATCCCCGGCATAGAAATACTTGTTAGCCGTGATCGGATTGAAGGGGTCGCCATCTACATAGTCCTGCACCAAGAATCGGCCCGTAGGCACGTTCAGATAGCGGGCACGGTTGTAATACAACTGCAAATCAGAATCGAACTGCTCACCCGAATAGAGATAGTTGTTCGCCGTCGAACCGGTGGAATCAAGCAAGTTTCCGAAGGCGTCGTAGTTATAAGTATCCGTTACAGCGCCGGTGGAGTCTGACAAAGCGCGGACTGACCCATGCCCGTCATAGTCAAAGAAGCTTGTTGCGAAAGTGCGGCTTGCGGGCGAGAAGCTCCTCTGGCTGATGCGTTCCAGGCCATACACATAGGCACGAGAACTCCCATCGGATGCGCTTCCCATGACGACTTGCGCGAGACCAGTGGGGTTAAGGTCATCCACCAGATATTTAGTAGTCACACCGCCAACAGTTTTTGCGATGCGGTTGCCATCGCCGTCGTAGACCATTGTGATCGCGCCGTGCTGGACGAGGCGATTTTCGAAGTCATACGTATTGATAATCCCGCCTGATGAGAGGGTACTTCCATCGTTGTCGTAAATATCGGTCGTCAGCCGATCATTGGCGTCGTAATTAAACAGGCCGGCAGGAATGGCGCCAACCGTCGAAGTCATGGATTTGCGGTTGCCGGCAGCGTCGTATGCATAGCCAATGCTGCCGTTATTGGAAGAGGCTCCGGAGATAGTCTCTGAAGCCAGACGATACAGGCCATCGTATCCATAACCGACTGTACGTCCACCCAGTTCGGCAACTGAGGTGCGATGTCCGGCAGCATCCAGAGTGTAGGCATAACTAGCAACAGGGGTAGCTGCCTGATTGACCGCGAGATTCGTCAGATGATTTTTCTGGTCATAGGTGTAGGCGTGCGAAACACCATTCGGGTAGGTCACCTTAGTCAGGTTTCCCACTCCATCGTAGGTATAAGTTGTCTTTCCAGTGTTGGGTTCGGTGACGGAAGCGATGCGGTTCAGCGCGTCATACGTGTAAGTTGCCTGAGCGCCACCGCTCAAAGACACCAGATTGTCGGCAACGTCGTAGGCATAGGTCAGCGTGCCATTCGGTTTGGTGACCGATATCAACCGATCGTCGTTGTCATACTGGTAAGTCGAGGTGCCCCCGGCATCCGTCATCGTGGCGCGCTTGCCTGAAGGAGTGTAAGTGAACGTCACCGCCGGAGCATGGAAGCTGGGGTCTGGGGTTTTCGAGAGCAACCGGTTGACCGCGTCATAGGTATATGTGGTGATCTTGCCGTTGAAGTCTGTGTGCGAAGTCGGGTTTCCTGCAGCATCGTGAGCAAAAGTTTCAGTTTGTCCTAAAGGCAATGTGCGGGATACGCGGCGGCCACGCTGGTCATATTGATATGTTGTCGTGTGATTATTGGCGTCGGTCTGCGAAATACGGTTCCCGACCTCATCGTAGGCGTACTTCGTGACTTGGCCGAGTGCATCGGTGACTGAAAGCAAGCGACCCAGCGCATCGTAGGTGTACTGCGTGGTATTTCCCACAGCATCGGTGATCGCACTGTTCTGACCTTGCGCATCATACGCATACGTTTCAAACTTGCCATCCGGGAAGGTTATGCGGGTTTTTCGATTTCCCGCATCATATTGATAAGTTGTCACATTTCCGTTGGCATCGGTGACCGAAGTCTGGTTGCCCGCGGCGTCGTAGGCGTAGGTTGTAACCTTACCCAAGGCGTCAGTGGAACTGGTCTTCCGCTCATCAGCGTCATACGAAGACTGAGTCACGTTGCCGAGCGGATCGGTGGTCGAGATTACTTCGCCAATTGCATCATAGGTCGTGGTGGTTGTGGCCCCAGTGCTCTTGTTGGTGCTTGATATCAGCCGCCCCACCTTGTCGTAGGTATTCAGCGTGACTACACCCGACCGTGCCATGAACTGCACCAAATTACCAACCGCATCGTAGGTGCTGGTCTCTTGTGTCCCATCGGGATAGTTTGTCTGGATAAGCCTGCCGCTGGCGTCGTACTGATAAGTTGTCTTTCTTCCCAGTTCGTCAGTCGTTGAATCTTGCAGTCCGATAGAGTTGTACGTCGTCTGCGTAGAGGAACCATCGGCGAAAGTAGTCTTCACCAAGCGGTTCAGCGCGTCATATTGATATTGAGTCGTGAGCGTTTGCGGTCCTGACGGCGTTGTGCGGGTTACCGACTGTGACAATCGATTGCCATTGGCGTCATAGGTAAAGGTTGTCACCACGCCGAGGGCGTCAGTTTGGCTGGCTATGTTGCCGAAGCGATCATATGTGAACTTTGTTGTATTCCCTGACGCGTTCGTGAGAGAGCTCAGGCTGCCGTTGGGATTGTAAGCAAGCGTGGTCGCTTTGCCCAAGGGGTCGGTCTTGGTAAGCAGATTTCCGCTCGCGTCGAAAGTATTGGTCACCGCATGACCGTTTTTATCGGTAAACGTCAACTCCTGATCGAGCGAGTTGTAGGTGAAGTTGTTGCTTTTGCCCAGTGGGTCGGTTTCGGTCAGTTTGTTGTTATTGGCGTCATAGGTAAACGTTATGGTTTTACCCAGAGCATTCGTTTCGCTGGTCTTGTTACCGTTCGCGTCAAATGTCGCCTTGGTGGTATTGCCTAGAGCATCGGTCGTTGAAACCACGTTTCCGTTGCTGTCGTAAACATAAGTGGTCGGGTTGCCGAGCAGGTCGGTAATCGTTTCGGTATTGTTTGCCGTGTCGTGCGCGAAGTCCATCACGTGCCCAAAAGCATCAATCACCTGGATCAAGCGACCCGAGTCGTCATAGACATTCCTGACAGGCTGGACGCCACTCGGATCGGTAAACGAGAGCAGGTCATGAGCGCCGTCGTAGGTAAACGACGAAACATTGTTGAGCTGATCGGTGAAGGTGGCCAGATCACCGTTGCCGTTGTATGCGTAATTCAGGACATTGCCGTTAGGATCGGTGATGGTGCCGATGCGGCCCTGAGCATCGCGCGCGAATACGACTCCCTTGCCGGTCGAAGAAGTGATGCCACCCGGCCCGAAGGTCAGGGAGTTATTGTTCGTGTCAGTGATGCTCTGGATGCCGGCGCTCCGGCTGATCTGAAGTTGCTGGCCGTTGGGTAAAGTAAGCGTGAACTGGTCAGGATCGAAACTGGTGACGCTGCCCAGATCGAGCAGTTGTATCGAGCCGGGGAAGGGTCCGCTCACGAACAGGCCGCTTGAATTGGCCGCACTCAATTTAGCATTCGGCGGCGTTGTCCCGATCGGAACAAAGTTCATGTCGACTGACTCGGGCGGTACGATCTGCTGGCAAGCGCCGCTCAGTGAAGGCTGGAACTGGTAAACCGTTCCATCCTGCAGTCTCACACTGACTACATAATTCTTGGCAGGTTGCACACAGTAGGTGGGGAAGAAACCGCTACTGACGGTCCCAGTCCAGTTATCGCCCAGGATGCCGTTTACATCGACCTTGGTGGTCTTGATGCTCAGTGACCATCCAAAGCCGAAATCTCCCACGCTCTTGTTGCGGCTATCGTAGGTACGAATGATTTGTATGGGAATTCCCGCAACTGGAATAGTCAGGTCGTTGAACGAAAGCGTGAAATTGCCGATCTTGACGTTTCTCGTCACCACGACATCCACAATCGTGCTTGCGGATTGCCCGGACTGATCAACACCCGTGAGACGGATTTGCGCAATTCCGTTCAGCAGCAGGCTGGGATCAAGCGTGCCGCTTACACTGGCGGTTGTTCCCGCTGCGAATTGCGTGAAGACGGTGGAGCCACTGGCTTCATATTCCAATGTCCAAGTGGAAAGATTGGGGCTGGAAACTGTTCCTGTCACAGTTGTTGCCCCGGTGATCTCGCTGCCTTCAGTTGGACTGGTGATAGTCACAACCGGAGGACCGCCTGTGACCGGTCCAAGCACCAGGAACCCGCTGTTAGAAAGAGAGGCCGTTTCTGTGCCGGTTTGCACTGTAATGGGTGTGCGCAATCCGGGCGCTGCTGCGGCGTCGATTGCTATTTGGGCCGTTGCTGTTGTCGGCCCTGTGACCGTAACGGGTCCGAAGCTTCCTTCTGCCGCGCCGCCGACCGAAATCCCCGCGCCAAAATTGGCTTGAGAGACGCCTTGCTGGAAGTTCGTGAAATGGCCGGTGATCGCTACAGTAAGCGTCTGGCCTTGCGAACCGCTGTTTGGATTGATCGCGGAAAGGAAGGGCGTCCCTTCAACCGTAAAGCCGCCGATGAGCGAAACCTGCTCGGCTCCCGTCTGAACGAAAACCGTTCGCGCGCCCGTGGCTGCGGGGGAGGAGATGCTGATCGTGGCGGTGGCCACAGTCGGACTTGTAACCTGGACAAGCCCGGAAGCGCCCGCCGGAGCTCCGCCAACGGAAATTTCAGGGCCAAAGCTGGCGACTGTAGTCCCCTGCAGGAAGTGAGTGTTTTGTCCGGTAATAGTTACGGTGAGGTTGGCTTTGCCTTGCAGCCCGCTGCCCGGATTCAATTGCGTGAGCATCGGCGCGCCGTTCGAGATCACGGCAAATCCGTTTGTGAGCGTTGCGTTTTCCGTCCCAGTCGTAACCGTTACATTGCGTGGCCCGACCACCGCCGTGAGATTGATATTCAGTACCGCAGTCGCGCTGGTTGCCGAGTTTACAGTCAGGGAAGCTACATTAACTCCAGCCCCGAAACTGGCAACGCTCGTTCCCTGGACAAAGTGTGTAAATTGTCCGCTGATCGCGACTGAAAGATTCTGTTGGCCCTGCTGGCCATTATTAGGACTGATCTGGCTCAGCGCCGGTACGCCGGGCGTCACGGCAAAACCACCAGTCAGGCTTACTATCTCTCCACCGGTGGTCACAACTAGATTGCGGGGACCGACTGCGGCGGCAGGATCAATTTGTAATACCGCCATCGCGCTTGTGGTTGAATTCACGGTCAGCGACGTTACAGTGACGCCTGCGCCGAGGCTGGCAGTTGTCACTCCTGAAGTAAAGTGAGTGAACTGGCCGGTAATGGTTACAGGCAGGTTCTGGCTGCCCTGCGCGCCCGAATTAGGATTGACCAAAGTGAGAATGGCCGGGCCGGGATTTACCGTGAACCCTCCCGTCAAGGTGGCCATCTCTGTGCCAGTCGTGATCGTCACGTCGCGTGGCCCGACTGTCGTTGTCGGGCTGATGTTCACAATCGCCGTAGCGCTTGTGGCCGAGTTGACTGTGAGAGATCCAACAGTGATGCCGGCGCCGAAGGTGGCCACACTTGTGCCCTGTGCGAAATGCGTGGCCACCCCTGTAATGGCAATAGAAAGGTTCTGCTGCCCCTGCAAACCGCTTTTCGGATTGACTTGAGTGATGACCGGTGTCGCGGGATTGACCGTGAAGCCATTGGCCAGCGACACCACTTCGCCGTTGGTGGTCACGGTTACAGTGCGCGTCCCAAGAGTTGCTGTAGCGGCAATATTCAGTGTGGCAGTCGCATTCGTGGCTGAATTTACTTTCAGCGTTGTGACTGTGATTCCGAAACCGAAGTTAGCTGAGGTCAGACCTTGTGTAAAGTGCGTGGACTGGCCTGTAATCGTTACATTGAGCGTCTGTCCTTGCTGGCCGGAGTTGGGACTGAGTTGAGCTAGGGTAGCAGGGCCGGCATTAACAGTGAATACAGCGCCGCTTGCGCTCTCGCCGCCGGTTGTCAGGGTTACGCCGCGGCCACCTGTGAAGGTAAGGGGGTCAATATTGAGGACCGCGGTCGCGCTGGTTGCTGAGCTTACGGTCAGCGACGTTACAGCAATGCCGCTTCCAAAGTTTGCACTCGTTTGACCCAGAGCGAAATGAGTGCCTTGGCCGGTGATGGCAACCGACAAACCTTGCTGCCCTTGTTGTCCCGACGCCGGATTGAGTTGCGTAGTTTTTGCTGAACCGGATGTCACCGAAAAACCACTGGCTAAGGTCGCTGTTTCGCCGCCGGTAGTGACCGTTACATTACGCGCGCCGGTCGAGGTAATCGGATCAATATTCAAGACCGCGGTGAGGCTGGTGGAAGAATTGACGGTTATCGAACTTACCGTGATTCCAGTTCCGAAGTTGACGCTGGTCGTGCCCTGAACGAAATGTGATGCCAGCGCCGAGACCGTGACAGAAAGATTCTGCTGTCCTTGTTGTCCGGAGGCTGGGCTGATTTTTGTGATGACTGGCGCAGTCGCTACAAAGCGGACAATGCCTGCTGCTACCAGATCAAGCGTCGGATCAACTCTGTGGGCGCTCGAACGGCGGGCGTTGAGCAGACCTTGCAGGTCAATCACTGCGAGAAAATTCGGACCGCCATCTGCAACCAATCCAAAGGCTTTGTTCGACCCGGGGCTGACGTAAGCAGTGACAGTATGCGGATCGGTCCCCATGGAAAAGACGCTGCCCGTCGGTTCCGCTGGGATATTCGCCGCGACCCAATCCAGAGCTGCGGGCGTTCCCGAACCTGCGGTCGCAGGCAATTGGATAACGCCAATTCCGTTACCGCCAAATTCACCGGTAACGATGCCCAAGTGTGACCCCGGCGCGATTGCGATGCCGCTGGTTCCGGCAGATAAGCTAAAGTCTGGGAAATTCTGCACCGCGCCAGGCGCAGTCCACGTGCCGGGCGAGCCTGACGTGAAGTTAGCCTGGCTCAGGTCGGTAATGAAAAGACTGCTAGTGAATTCCATTGTGGCGAGTGCAATGCCGGTTGTGCAGTCTTCAGCCGAAGAGTCGAATTCACCGCCTGGCGAAATTCGATTCTGGAAGAATTTAGTGCCACTATTGTCAGTCTTGAATAACCCGTATTCGCTGTTTTCGCCGGGGGACAGTACGAGATTGCGGCCGGGATCGACTGAAATATCTTCTGAAATGACGTTCCCGGTTGCCAGGATAGGCGACGCAAAAGTGTTGGTATTAAGATCGAGGAATTGAACGCCGCTCCCACCGGAAAGCCCCATAGCAATGACCGCCTGATTGGTCACGGCATTGATGGCCACGCCGCAGTTCTGGCATGAGCCTCCCGAAAAGCTGGCAACGCCATTGCTGCCGCTCTTCAGAGTATTTGTAAGTGTTCCGGCTCGCAGGAGGTATACATCGGTATTGTTCGCTGTGCACACGGTTTGTCCGGTCACAGAGTTGGAGGAACACGAGTTGACTGCCGCCGGAGTAGAAATCGCTGCCGTCGGTGCATCAGCACCTTCCACCGGCACAAAACGAATTCCCTGGGCGCCATTGCCCCACGATCCGTTGGGAACATAAGAGCTAACGTTATTGCCCTGTAACAGGACCGAAAGCGAACTGGTAGGCAGGCACGAAGCCAATACCGCGGGTGGAATGCCCGCGACCTGAGTATTGGCTGCAGACGAAAGCGGCCCGTAGCTGTTGCTGTTGCCGTCAGTCCAGGTGACATGCGCTGTGGCCGTGATGGTGCCGGCCGCTTGCGCGGTAGGAATCGTGAAGGTGACACTTGCAGTTGTGCTCGCTCCGGCAGCCAGCGTGCTCTGCGCGGGAGTTGCGCTGTGTGTAGTTCCATCGGGCAAGTCAATCGTGAGAGTGCCGATGGTGGCGGTGGCATGCCCGTTGTTGGTCAGCGTGATTGTATATGTGATCTTATCGCCAGCTGTCGCTGTTGACGGGCCCGCAAGCATGATGCCGAGCACGGGCAGGATTTCTGTGCTGACAAATCCCGTATGCGTTGGACCGTAGTTGTTGCCTGACGCATCGAGCCAGTTCAACTGTGTGGTGAAGTTCAGACTGCTGTTGTCGAGCGCAGAAAGACGGGCCAGGTAGGCGGCATCCGTCTCACCTGACTGCTTAGCTGCAATGGTCGGAACTGTAAAAGCCGAACTTGCCACGGTGGCCTGCCCGCTCTGCAGGGGAAACGCCGGCACGTTGAAGACTGAAAGATTGGGATTCGTAATCTGCAGCAGGACCTGTGAAGCATTGCCGCCACCGATGTTCTGCGTGGTGAAGTTCAGATTGGCGGTCTGGCCCGGGAGCAGAGTTGTTGGTCCTTGCGGCGTTGTAGTGACGACGGGCACCCGCTCGGTAATGCTGATGAAAGGCTGCTCAATCGTGCCATAGTTGTTGCCGATCGCATCCTCCCAGTTGACCCTTGCCACCGCCATCAACTGTTCTCCGTCAATGGATTGCAGCCGGGCGATGTATTGCTGATCGCTTTCATTCGGCTGCTTTGGCGCGATCGCAGGGACCACAAAATTGATGGTCTCAGTCACGCTGGTGCCCACGGGAATCGAAGCAATCTGCACTGTTGCCGTCGTGCCATTGGGCAACTGCAACAGAAGCGTGGTGTTCTTCGCGTCCGCGCTTCCGATGTTGGTAATGGTGACTTTATAAGGAATACCGCTCCCCGGTCCGACGCATGATGGTCCTGAAACTCCCAGCGTCAACTGCGGAAGCTGCAGCCGGCTGAAAGAAGAAACCGGCAGTGGCAGGAATGGCTCATTTGCAGAATCGGTAAAGTTGATCAGGCCGGTGGAGGTGAACAAGCGGCCGTCAATGCCTGCCAGGCGCTGCTCATACGCAACGCTGCTCTCATTGCTCTGCCGGATGGGTATAACTGGAGCAGTTACCTGGAAGCTGGCCGTCTGGTGCTGTCCGCTTGAGAGGGAGGAGAAGCTCTGACTGCCCGTAGGTGGAGTTACTCCATCAAAGCTCTCATTAACGATTACAGAGTTGGCCGTCGCATTGGAATTATTGGTGACAATCGCATTGACAGTGAATGTCTGTCCCGGCAGAACCGTTGGCGGCTGATCTTGCACCGCCAGGAGATCGGGCCGAGGGGGGAATACATTGGCGCCATCTTCAATGACCGCGACAAGCTTGCAGAAACCCGGCTTGCCAGGATCGGGGCCGTATGCAGGAATTGGATCAACCTGGCACACTGCCGCTGAGGCGATGTTGCCGAATATCTCGCTGCCTTGCTTCGCGATTGCAGTGGAGATAATCACCTCAATGAATGCGGGTAAAGTCAGTGGCGGCGGGAAACTTTGTCCCGGCTTGGATTGCCAGCACTGATCGTCAAGCGGACCGCCCGTACCCGCACTGGCTTCGCATACGTGAATCTGGTTTACAGGATCGGCAAATCCCTTGAAGCTGGGATTGGCGTTGTAATTTCCAGAGGTGACTTGGTTGGCCCATGAATGTCCCCAGAAATTAACATCCTGGCCGAGCTTCAGCCCGCCCTGATTTCCTCCCCAAACCACAAAAGATGTGGAAAGAAAAACAAGAATCGGAACGCCAACGAAAGAAGGCTTATAGGAACTGTCTCCGGCAAATGACACCTGCAACGCAGCCGGACCACTGGCCTGGTCTGGGCCGAGCGTGATGGTCCTGGTAGCGATGCCGTTGCTATTGGTAACTGCCTGCTGTGTAATCGACCCTATCGTGAACGTTACGGTTTCGTTGGCAATAGGACTCCCATCAAGACTGTCGGTGAGTAATGCCATGACCTGTTGAGGCACAGCGGTTCCCAGCAATGTTTTGCCAAGATAACGAATGGTGGTCTCTTCCCGGCCGATGTTGACGCTGGTGTTTACCTGCGCGGGATTGAAGCTGCCATCTCCTGCAAAGCTGATAGCAAGAGGAACGGAGCCTGGGGCCGGGGCCGAAGCGATGTTTACCGTGGCCACACCATTGCCATTTGTGGTCGTTTGGAATGTCTTGCCGGCAAAAGCAAAACTCAACGCGCGCCCATTCAGCGGATTTCCGCTGCCATCGGCCAGCTGCGCAGCTAGAACCAGTGGATCGTTAAACTCGCCGGTGTTCTGTCCCGCATACGTCAACAAAGAGGTGCTCGGAGGCAAAGGCTGGCTTTGTGGCGGGCACGGGCCAGACGATATCCACGTGTTCGTGACCTGCTCGGATTGAATGACCCCGCCGGCTGCGTTCGTAACCGAGGCTTGCAGAATATCTGTTCCGGGCAAGGCGCTGGTATAAGTGAACGTTGCGTTCCCGTGAGCATCTGTAGTTCCTGTACCTGTCTTGCCGGTATTAGGACCGCTCAGAATATTGAAGTTGACGACTACATTGCTCAGCGGCTGATTGCCGGCATCACTAACCAGGGCTGTTGCGGTGTATGCAACACCTGCGGCCTGAATTGAAGTTGCGGGAGTGAGTGTAATTGTGGCAGAGGCGTTGCCGATGCCCGTGGTCCCAATTGCGCGCCATTGCAGCGATTCATTTCCTCGGCAAGCCAGGTCAAAACCGCCGGTATCAAGAATGTGGCCGGTATCCAGAAAATCAGTAGTAACACCGGCAATCGTGATGCTGACCTTCGGGATACGGGTTTCATTGGGCGACAATGGCTGGCCGCAGTCCACAATGGGAAAATCGCTGGTATCAAAATTCTCGCCCGAGTCTTGTGTCAAAATGAGCGAGTTTTGCGGAGGGATCGTAATGCCGTGCTGCCATATATCAAAAAATGGCCCCGGACGGCCCAAGTCGACCGTAACTTTATCAATGGTCAAAGCCGCATTGCTGAGATTGTCTAACCTGATCGCGCCCGCGTCGAATACTCCTCCCCCAATAAAAATAACGTTGGGTGATCCCTGCCAGGGCACTGGAAAATTGGGATTGGGGCGAAGGTTATCGGCGTAGCCAACGGAGACAGCCAGCGTATTTGATAAACCGCTTGAGCCAGACTGCATCATCAGAGCCGAATCGGAAAACAAACTGCGCGATGGATTCAGCAAACTGGCTAATTGCAGAGGCTTGCTGGATTCCGCCGGCACTCGATCCGCTACTGGTGAAAGCGTGGAATTCGAAGTTACTCCGCTGGGGCACAATGCAGCGCCCGCAGTTTGCAGGGAAGCCGGTTGCGCCGGCGCGGTGGGAAGCGCCCGCGTGGAAGCATGGCTTTCTGCCGATATTGGCGTTGCTGCTGACGCCAGTGCCAGCTCTACTGGCTGCGCGGGTATTTGCACAACCGGCGCCACGGGAAGAGCAGCGCTCGTCTGTACAAAAGACTGCGGTCGCGCCGCATAGGATGAGCTTCTGCCCTCCGCAACCGGCAGCCCGTTGCTGCGGAGCTTGGCCCGTTTTGCGGCCGGTTTTATCGTTGCGCGTCCAGTATCGTTCGTCGCAGTTTCATAGTCCTCCGTGCTCGACGGAAGTTCGGCGGCGGGCAGCTTTGCAACCACGACCTCTTCACGGGCATGCGGAGCGGCTGCGGCCCGAGCGGGCATGCCTGTAAAAAGCGTTGCGCCCGCCAGGAGGATGGCAAGACATTGGCGCAAGAATTGGGGAATACTTGCGGTTTTTACAAAAATACTGGCGTGGCGCGAATCCCTGCCCTGCGCATGGAGAAGCTCTGTCATCTTCATAGCCATCCTTAGCGACGTTTTTTGGACAATCTACTGCAGATCAATCTGGCAATTCAGGTTGAAGAATTTATGTTGTGCGGACAGGCGGCGAGATTCTCCACCCCGCTATTGTTTCTGGGAAGCGCCATTTTAGGGCGAGAACAATTTTTCGTCCAGTATGCAAATGATAAATTTACGCAAAATTAAACGTGTTGCCTGTGGAAATCTGTCTCCAAGTTAACGAACTCTCCCAAATCACACAGGCTTAAACGTCCCATTATGGAAAAAATCTGGCGAATCGTTTCATTCCGGGAAAATATGTGCAAAATGTTTCCCCTATTTCAGCGGGGCTCGCTACGGATTTGCATTGGTCGGCTCGGGACGATGGGGACAATATCAAGAGCGCTGGGCTGAAAATTGCCAGCTCCAAGATTGCTAAAAACGCACACTCCATAATTTACGAACGACATGCTCTCATCGCGGCTTGGGTCGCGGCGAGGTATTGATGGTCACGACCGAAGAGACGCTGCCGTTCACGCTACCGCTGCCCAGGAAGACTGCCTGAATTTTGTGCGTGCCGACGGATAGGGGCGTCGTGTACCCGGCAACGCCGGAGACGCCGAAAAACAACACCGGACCGAGTTGCCGGTTTTCATCCAACAGGATGACGCGGCCACCCGCGGGAGGAATGCTGCCCGGTCCGGGAGCAGGCACGAAACCTTGCACGGAGAAGGTCGCCTGTTGGCGAAAGAATGTTTGTGAGGGGCCGGCACTGAGCTGAGTCGTGCTGGAGCTGGAGCCTGCGCCTCCTGCATTCATCACAACCTGGGTCCAGGTGGGAGAGGTGCTGGGCAGGAAATCAGCGGCGCCCTGATACACGGCGGTGATGTTGTGAACTCCCACCGGCAACAATGACCAAACCATCGTCGCGACACCGCCGCCGTCCAGGGGCGCCGGGGGACCGAGATTGGTGTTGCCATCCATGAATTGCACGTCACCGGCATTCGGAATGGCGCTTTTCGCCGTGACGGTGGCCTGGAAGGTCAAGGCTTGTCCTTGACTCGAGGGATTCGCCCCTGAAGTTAACGACAGCGAGGTGATGGTGGGCGCGGGAGCTACGAGGAACGTATAGGCAGAGATGGCGCCCGGGATAGGGCTGCTCTCGAACCCGGTTTGGATGGAGTCGGCGAACTGCACGTCCGTCGCATAGACATAAAGAGTATGCAGACCGGCGAGAAGCGGTGGAGCAATGGCGGTGAAGTGCGGAGCCGCACCGCTGGCTTTAAGCCAGGGACCTTGCCAGGTATCAATCTGGAAATAGACACTCCGCACAGTCGGAGCAAAGGGCTGGTAGGCGCTGGCGGTTGTCAGTTGGAATTTTTGGGGGTTGGGCAGAAACGAGGTGTCGCCGGGAAGGGGTGTGATGGCGGTGGTGAGCGGGATGGGTTGCACCTGCTGTTCGGTTATCACGGTCACGTTATTCGTGTTGCTATTTGCCACATAGATTTTGCCGCTTACCGGATTAACTGCCATGTCTCTGGGTGTGCCTCCAATGCCCACTTTCGAGGTGCTATTCGTGGTCCCGTCGATTACGGTTACGTCATTGCTGCTGAAGTTGGCGACGTAGATCTTGTTGGTTGCGAGATTCAGCGCCACAGTAATCGGGCCGGTACCGGTGTTGACCGACGCAGTGGCATTCGTAGCACCGGCGATTACGGTCATGGTGTTGCTGTTGCCGTTGGTAACGTAAATCTTGTTGGTTAGGGCATTCACCGCTACGGAACCGGGGCCAAATCCAACGCCGACTGTAGTCGTGGCATTGGTTGCGCCATCGATTACGGTCACGTTATTGCTGCCAACGTTCGCAACATAAATGATGTTGGTCAGAATATTGACCGCTATGCCGGCAGGGAAGGTCCCTGCACTCACCGTACTGGTGCTGTTTGCGTTTTCATCCATCACGGTTACATTGTTGCTCGCCGCATTGGATACATAGATCCGATTGGTCACCGGATTCACCGCGATGGCCCTGGGACTGCTCCCGGCATTGACGGTCCGGGTCATATTAGTGGCTCCATCGATCACCGTCACATTGTTGCTGGCGAAGTTGGCCACGTAGATCTTGTTGGTTACCGGATTGATCGCAATGGCCGTGGGCTGCGTGCCGGTGTTCACCATGGTCACAATGGCGTTGGTTGTGCCTTCAATCACTGCTACGTTGTTATTGCCCGGGTGGGCTACGTAGATTCTATTGGTTGCCGGGTTCACAGCCACGGCGGCGGGAAAGCCTCCTGTGCCAATCGTGGTTGCAGCGTTGGTGGCTCCATCGATCACCGTCATAGTGCCGCTGCCGCTGTTGGTGACATAGATCTTATTGGTTACCGGGTTCACGGCG
>DASREY010000224.1:0-35013 GCA_035651775.1 Terriglobales bacterium | reverse complement strand
GCGCTCCGCCACACCCAGCTCGACGCTGTTTACCTGCACCGGAGCAGGCAATAGATTGCCATCGTTGGCGATTTGCCAATATTGATTATTGGCGCTCAGGTTGTTCGGGTCTGTGAGGAAAAACTGCTGCCAGCGCGATGGCCCGGCATTGGTCCAGCGAAAGCGATACCGTCGAGGATGCACCTGGAAGAACGGCTGGATCTTGCCGTTGACCAAAAACTTGTCTCCTAGAATGCCATCGAGGTTAAACAAATCAAAAAACAGCCGCCCCGTATTGGGATCGAAGACCCGGTCGGCAAACATCATGGGCACATCGAATTCACCGCTGGGAAGCCGGAAGCCCGTGGTCTCGTCTCCAGTATCGTGATCGTTAAATAGCAGGAACTGCCCGTATAGGCCCTTGTAGACATTCTGGGAGGTGAAATCAATCCGGTGATCGTGATAGAACAGCGTGCTTAGCGACTCGCGCACGTCTCCATTTGTGGCTGCAAACTGAGGATCCGAAAAACCCGCCAGAACATTGGGATAGTGATGGTCATAGAATTGGCCCGGCCTGAAAAAATAACAGGGAAATCCATCGCTTTCTGAAGGCGTATGGCCATTGTGCAGGTGCGTGGTAACCGTGTTGTTGCCGAAGCCTCCGTTGTCAGCAGGAAGGTTATTGATATTGCGCACGAGAATGGGTTCACCGTACCTGGCGTGATACACCGGTCCTGGACTGATGCCATCAAATCCCCAAATGGTCTGCACCGGAAGATCAGGAGACATGCTTACCTGCCCTTGCTGCTGAGTGACCTGATAGAACTTCTGGGGTGGGAATTTTGTAAGCGCTTGATGGCTTACGGTGCGCCCTTCCCCCGCGGCAGTGTTGGGAGCAATGGTGGGCAGCGGATCCAGTGATGCCACCGGCTGTTTCACTGTCAATATCGTCAACGGCTCGATGAATGTCCTGGTCGGCGGACTCCCATGATGGCCGCCACCATCATCCCCGCCTCCTCCACCTCCGCCGTGATCAAATCCCCAGGCACGGGAGCTGAGCCCATCTTTTGCAATCAGAAAGCCTGCACTGGTGATCAAACCCATCCTGACTAGGTCGCGCCGGGTGAAGCCCGCCTGAATGAGCTCGAGTCGGTTCTTGCGAGCATTATCAATGTCACGCTTATTTGCCATAGCACTACTCTCCTTCTTTCGGTTGAAAGTGGCATATGACCCGATGTGTGAATTGCGTCTCTGGTCGAGAAGATTGGCAAGCGACAAGGGGTCTGACAGAATCGCGAGGATTGAGCCCCAAGTCGAGTTCCTTTCACGCCTCCCCTAAAAGCATGAACAGAAAACCAGGGCCGGAACCTTCAAGTTAAACTGGAATCAATTTAAACGCGGATGAACACAGATGTGTCATGGATTTGTAAAGAAAGGGTCAAAGGAACGTGACAGCAACGCCGGCGAACTAAAAAGAACAGGGCGAGTGTTCGCTGGCGTTGCATTGTTTTTTGCTAAGCGCTGATTACCGAATACTGAGTGGTAATTAAACTTCCAATGCGTATCACGCGAAAAGTCAGCAGCACTAAATGCTGTCAGGAGGTGAATGCTGAAGCTAAAAATTAGTCGTAATACTCCAATCCCAAGTGCGTAATCAGTTCCTCGCCCTTTAAATGCCGTAAAGTGTTCTTCAGCTTCATCAACTGAATAAACAGATCATGCTCGGGATAGAGTTTCGGCGCCGACATAGGCGATTTAAAGTAAAAGCTGAGCCATTCCTGAATGCCAATATTCTGCAGCAGCGAACTGCGCTGTGCCAGGTCGAGAAAGAGCACCAGATCGAGCACGATGGGAGCGGCCAGGATGGAATCGCGGCAGAGAAAATCCACTTTGATCTGCATGGGATAGCCCAGCCAGCCAAAGATATCAATGTTGTCCCAACCTTCTTTGTTATCGCCGCGCGGCGGATAATAGTTGATGCGGACTTTGTGGAAAATATTGCTGTACAGCTCAGGATAGAGCTGGGGTTGCAGAATATGCTCGAGCACGCCGAGCTTCGACTCTTCCTTGGTTTTGAATGACGCCGGATCGTCCAGCACCTCGCCATCACGGTTCCCCAGAATGTTTGTGGAGTACCATCCGCTCAGTCCCAACATGCGTGCCTTAAAGGCGGGGGCCAGCACGGTCTTCATCATGGTCTGCCCGGTCTTGAAATCTTTGCCGCAGATGGGCGCATGGTTATTGCGCGAAAGTTCCCACATGACCGGAAGATCCACGGTCAAATTGGGAGCGCCATTGGCAAAGGGCACGCCTTCCGAGAGCGCTGCGTAAGCATAGATCATCGAAGGAGCGATGTTTTCGTCGTTCTGCATCAGTCCCTTTTCAAATGCCTTGACCGATTTGTGCACCGCCGTAGGCTGCAAAAAGATTTCCGTGGAGCCGCACCAGATCATGATCAAACGGTCAGCGCCTGAAGACTTTTTGAAGTCGCGAATGTCTTGCCGCACCTGTTCGGCCAACTCCATCTTGTTCTGGCCCTTTTTGACATTGGGGCCATCGAGCTTGCGGACGTAGTTCTGATCGAAAACGGCAGGCAGCGGCTTCACCGATTCCAGGAAGGGTTTGATGCCCTCGAGCAGCTCGCGCTCCAGCACCCCGGCTTTGCGCGCGGCCTCATACATGTTGTCCTCGAATATGTCCCATCCGGTGAAGACAAGCTGGTTGAGGTCGGCGAGGGGAACAAACTTCTTGATCAGCGGAGACTTGCCTTCGGTGCGCTTCCCCAGGCGTATGGTCCCCATCTGGGTCAATGAGCCAATGGGCTTGGCCAAGCCGCTGCGCACCGCTTCCACGCCGGCCACAAACGTGGTGGCTACCGCTCCCATTCCGGGAATCATGATGCCCAGCTTGCCTTTTGCCGGAGCAATGTGCTCCGCTTTCTTCGACTCCGTTTTCTTACTTTGTTTTTTCAAGCGTGTGGCCATGGATATCCTTAGCAGGGAAATTAGAAATGCACAGCCCAAAAGCGCTGGCTTATGAGAATCTTGTATCTTCTCGTATCAGAGGGAGTTTTGCAAATGACATCGAAAATTGCAGTTGTCACCGGAGCTTCCAGCGGCATAGGACTGCTGAGCACCGTGGAATTGGCCAAGGATGGCTTTTTCGTCGTGGCCACCATGCGCGACCCGGGCCGCCGCCAGCATCTCGATGACGCGGCCAAAGCCGCCGGGGTTCAGGAGAAAATCGAGGTCCGCCAGCTTGACGTCACCAAGTTCGCTTCCCTTCCTGAAGCGGTCTCCGGAATCGTTCGTGACTACCAGCGCATCGATGTTTTGCTCAACAATGCCGGATTCGCTATGAGCGGCTTCGCCGAGGATATGCGTCTGGAAGAAATTCGCCAGCAGTTCGAAACCAACTTCTTTGGTCATGTGGCCATGACGCAAGCCGTGCTGCCAGTTATGCGCAAGCAGCGCTCCGGACATATCATCATGGTCTCTTCCATCAGCGGTCTGGTAGCACAGCCTGTGGTAAGCAGCTATTCCGCCTCAAAGTTCGCATTGGAAGGCTGGAGCGAAGCGTTGCGCATCGAAACCCGTTCCCTGGGAATCCGCGTGGCTCTGGTGGAACCAGGAGCGTTCAAGACGGATATTTGGGACCGCAATGTCCGCATCGGTTCGTTCGCCCTTTCGCCGCAATCTCCTAACCACGACCGCGCTCGGCGCTTTGCCGCATGGGTGCAAAAAGACGTGCCCAAAGCAGATGCGCGGGCGGTTGCCTGCCTCATTGCCGATATTGCGAGCGACCCCAATCCGCGCCTGCGCTATCGCATCGGCCGAGATGCCGCGGTGCAATACTGGCTGCGCAAGCTCCTCCCCTGGAAGACTTACGAAAAAATGATCGCAAAGACCGTGCACATTGATTGAGTGCTTGGGCCAAACATTCCGAATTAGTTTTCCAAGTGGTAACTGAGAACTGACAACTGAGAACCGAGAACTGCCTTAGGAGATGGGAGCTGCTTTTATGCGATGTTTCCATCGTGACCAGACAAACCATGTCCCTCCCACGACCAGAAGAATCGCAATAACGAAGTCGAATTTGTGGAAGTACGCGCGCAGGTAGTCCCAATGTTCGCCGGCTTTCATGCCTAAATATGCCAGGGCAAAACACCACGGCCACGACCCCAGGAAAGTATAGAGATGAAAGCGCAGCCGGGGCATCTGGGCAATGCCCGCGGGCAGGGCGATAAATGTGCGCACCACGGGAAGCAGGCGCGCGATGAAGACAGTAATGTCGCCATATCGTTGAAAGAAGTTGTGCGCCCAGTCGATCTCATGTTCGCTCAGCCAGATCAGCCGGCCAAATTTCATCACCAGGCGGCGGCCGCCGTAATATCCGATGGTGTAGGCTAGCTCCGAACCCAGGTTGCAGCCGATGGCTCCGGCAGTGGCAACCCATAGAAGGCTAAAACGTCCCTGCGAAACCAGGTAACCGGAAAATGGCATGATGACCTCGGAAGGCAGCGGAATGCAGGCCGACTCGATAGCCATTAGCAACATAATGCCCAGGTACCCCGCAGAAGAAATTACCGCGATGATAAAGGCGCTCAAAGCAGCGAGAATTTTAGAGATCATGATTTAGAAATTTTGTCTTGAAGCAACTTCGTTCCGCGCGTCTTTCCACTGAGTCCTGAGTACCGACAACTGAGTACTGCTAGGCGCAGCCGCTCTCCTGTTGGTCTTCATAGGCGGCTACGGCTTCCGATACGTCTTTCTCGCACTGCAGGCACATGGCATGGCCGCCTTCGTTCTCCACCGATTCGCTGCTCACGATCACGGTCCCGTCGGAACTATATTCACCCCGCAGCGAATCCCAGGCAAAATCTTCCCGCAAGGTTGCGCCGCTCACCTCGCATCCGGTAAGGATGATGGTGTAGTCGTGCGCACCACAATGCGGACATGTAAACGGCTGCGACATAGCTCCAATTACAGTTGAGATGCGAGGCCTCGAAGAAGCATTGCCCCAAATCAGAAATCTTGCGACTCTTGCGTATAGGTAAAACCCGGCAGGCTTGCGCCGTCAGCGCCCTTGGTCACCTTCACGCGCATCGTCTGTGAATTGGCGGCGTCGCTATCGGCCTGGCGCAACATGGCATATTGCGTGAACAGCTCGTCGTAGACTTTGGTGACTAAGTAGTTCTGCCCGTTGGCGTTGCTGCGCCAGACTTGTCCTTGCAGGATTGCCTTGACCGACATTACTTTTAGCCTTTTCCGCTCCGCTCGGTTCCGAGTGGCATGGTACAGAGTAACGGCACAACCTGGTCCCGTCAAATGGCGTGTAGCGCCGGTTCCCACTCGGCTGTCTGTGTGGGCATCTTGCTCCCACGTCCACTGTTTCCATGCACTGATTACGGTTTACTGAGAAACCGGCAGCTCTCCACTCAGCAGCTTGCCCAATCCTGAAGTCTGGCACCTTACACCGACATAGAACGTGCCAAAAAGCGCGTACACCGCGCTGACTTCATCGAAGCGCATTTCGTAGATGAGCCGCTTGAAGACCAGGGGGTCATCGGCAAAGAGATCTACGCCCCACTCCCAGTCGTCGAAACCGATGGAGCCGGTAATGATCTGCTTCACCGTTCCCGCGTAGCGGCGGCCCACCAGGCCGTGTTCCTCCATCTGGCGCTGGCGCTCTTCGATGGGCAGAGTGTACCAGTTCTTCTCTTCCCCGCGGCGGCGGTCCATGGGATAAAAGCAGATATAACGCGCGGGGGGAATTTCAGGGAACAAACGCGGACGCATCGCCTCGCGCTGCCGCTGCAATACTTGTTCGGTCTCGCGGTTCCACTCCGGGGAATGCGGCGCAACTCCCTTCTCGGCCAGCTCGCGGTAGAGCTTGACTGTGGATTCGTAAAGTCCCAGCTCGACTACAGAAAGATAAGAAGTTGCCGGTTCCAGAAAATCGCTCAGGCGCAGTTGCGCCAGCCGCAGTTCGGCGGCCTTGAGATGCTCAAACGAGCTGCGAAAGTGCACAAAAAGCAGGTCTGCCTTATGCCCTAAAATGGAATACAACGCGCTCTGCCCCTCGCTGTTACGCGTCATTTGCTGCAATGTGAGTGTTGCTTCCTGCACCAGCTCGGCTCGGGTGGGCTCGCTCAGCTTTCGCCATTCCGGCCAGCGGAAGCGCATCATGCTATGCAGAACGCTGGTGCCTTCAATGGTGAGGGGCACGGCAGGCAATTGGGTTTGCTCGGTTTGCATGGTAGTGGATGGCATCGGGATTCCCCTGATAAGCTGTGATGTTCCTGCCCATCATTGTAATCGCAGGGCCGTGAATTGATATGCCCATAATGCAAAAAGCCGCAGCGAAAAAGAAACCGGTCAAATCAAAGTCTGCCAAGACAGCCGGAAAATCCGCCGCTCGAAAAAAGCCCGAGACAAACTATGACCCGGTTGCGCCCGAGCGTGTCGCCGAAATTCTGAAGCGCCTGGATGCCCAATATCCCAAGGTGACTTGCGCCCTCCATCACAAGAGTGCGTGGGAGCTTTTGGTGGCGACAATTCTTTCCGCCCAGTGCACCGACGTGCGCGTCAACATGGTGACGCCCGGGCTCTTCCAGAAATATCCCACACCGCAGGCTTTTGCCACGCTCAAGCCAGAACAACTCGAGCCTGAGATCCGCAGCACCGGGTTTTTCCGCAACAAGTCCAAATCTCTAGTGGGAGCTGCACAGCGAATCGTCAACGAATTCGGCGGCCAGGTTCCCGATGACATGGAGAAGCTCCTGAGCGTCCCGGGCGTGGCCCGCAAGACCGCCAACGTCGTGCTGGGCACATGGTTCAAGAAGGCAGAAGGCGTGGTGGTGGATACCCACGTGCACCGCATCTCGCGCCGCCTGGAGCTGACCAGGAACGATGATCCCAGGAGCATTGAGCAGGACTTGATGCGCGTGATCCCGCGCGATAAATGGATTGATTTCTCACACCAGATCATCCATCACGGACGCGCCCTGTGCATCGCCCGCAAACCAAAGTGCGCCGAGTGCCCGCTGGAAAACATCTGCCACGCGGCTGATAAGACCTGGTCAACGGTTGAGATCCACAAAACAGCAGCTCTCAGCCGTTAATCTTTAGACTTGTAAAGCGCGGGAAGGCGCCCCAAAATGGCAGATCCAGTTACGAGGCTAGAGCCTCAATTTCTTTCAAAATGACCTCGAGTCTTGCCTCGAGTTGCTTCCTGGTTCGTGCCTTCCGTTCTGTTTTGACATATTCAGGGTAGTTTGCAAGTGAGCGGCGATAAAACTCAGCAGTCTTCGTCAGAAGCTCGGACTGCTGTTTGTTGGTCATGGTCATATCTCAATCTTACGCTCTTTCCCCCTCTTCGTTTGTGACGAAAGACTGTATTTAGCCGCAAAGCAGTTCCTGGTCCCACGTGGCCAATTGCCCGGTAAATACCCGCAAAATTCGGGTTTTCCTCCCAGGAGGCTTGAAACTCGAAACTTAAAACTTGAAACTTGAAACTTGAAGCTATTTGGAGTCCGCCACCTCCGCAGCGACGGACCCCAAATGTGACCTCTTACCTGAAGGTTACGCCGATATTATCGAGATATGCCTTGACATCTGCTCCTGAGCCATCCAGATCGATCTGGAAGGCTACGTCCAGGCCGCTGCCGCCAGCCTGATACGCCGGGAACCAGAAATCCATATCATGGCGCTGGCCGTTCAAGGTTACGGATGTGAAATGCACACCACCGCCGGTTCGCTCAAATTCCCACGCCAAATGGTTCCAGCTTCCCGCAGCAGGCATTTCGCAACCCACCCCCGTAGAAACCCAGCGACTGTCCTTTGAATTCCAGACTCTCCAGGTGTGGGTGCCTTTGATGTCACACTCGGTGCCGTAGATATAGCGCAATCCGCCGGCATTCTGATTCATATCGAACTCCAGGGCTTGAGCGTTTTCCGGATTCTCGACACGAAAATCAAGACTGTAACGGAATTTGTAGATATCGTCTCTTCCGCCGATTTGGTTCCACCAGAGGCTCGCTCCCCATGATGATCCTCCCGTCCAAAACTGGGCGGAAGATCCAGTCAAAGAAGGCGAAGTGTTGTACTGGGCCATAGAGTGGCTGGTGCCCGGCCCATCGCCACCCTTGCCGGCACACTGGTCACAGTCCCGCCAGTCCGGGCGATTTTGTATTTGTGTGACATCCGGATGTTCGGCTTCAACCGTTGCGCCATTGCCGCCGACATTGACGTGAAGCTCTTGTAGTTGGACCTGGCCTGAAGGGCTCCACGACTGCACGGCAATATGGTGATCTCCGTCGGGCAAATCAATCGTGGTATCCAGGGAACTGCTATTGATCAGAAAAATGCTCTGATAATCGGAATAAATGCGCATGGCCACCGCTCCCGGAGAAGAAGCCACGAAGTGAACCGGCGAACTCACAGTGGCCCCCGGCGTTGGAGATGACACAACTACTTGCGCCAGGCAAGAGAGGGAAGAAAAAAGCAGAACAACTGGGACGAAAGATGTATTTTTCAATACAGGCTCCTTATGTATGGTTTGGTAAAACGAGTACCCTATAAGAGCATCTACTCAGGAGCGAGCAGAAAAGATTCTTAATACCCGAATCTTTTTTCGTAATCAGGATGACTCTTTTTTCTTAGTTCCATTTGGGGAATGGATAGAAACACCTGCAGCCCCTCTTGGTAGTTGTTGTAATTGAATCTACGCGCGCAAAATCAGAATTACCAAATTACGCAATTACCCGATGATCCATTCTCCGTGCCTCCGTGTTTCGCGGTGAATGGTTTCTGATTTGCCGCTTCCTGGGTTAAACTCGGCATTATCGCACCAGCACTTATGCGCATCTTCCTGATCTTTGTTATGGTGGTCTTGATGAGTAGGGCCACATTCAGTCAAGGAAAAACCAGCGCGCCCGCCGCTACCCCGGGCGCCACCGCAACCCAGCAAAACGTTCAGGCCGTCACCGATCCGCAGCAGATCGTCAGCCGCAGCAAGGCGGACGTGCAGAAGTTTGCTCTCGACAAGTTGTTTATGAGTTATGCCATCGGAGGCACGGCATGGTCTCCCGATGGCAGAAGCATCGCCTTCATCAGCAACATCAGC
Organism: Terriglobales bacterium; assembly: GCA_035651775.1. Taxonomy (GTDB): domain Bacteria; phylum Acidobacteriota; class Terriglobia; order Terriglobales; family Acidobacteriaceae; genus QIAW01. The sequence continues at coordinate 25,908 of DASREY010000224.1, read as the reverse complement.
GGACGCAGAAATCTCTGGCTCGTGGCAACCAGTGGCGGCTCGCCCGTGCAGATCACGGCCAGCGACCAGCGCCAGGGATCGCCGGCGTGGTCTCCTGATGGCAAGTGGATCGCTTTCATCTCTGACCACGACGGCAACGAGCAATGGGACGTATTCCTGGTCAACTCGGCTGGCGGCGAGATCACAAACCTGACGCGCACGCCAGTAATCGCCGAGACCGATCCTGCCTGGTCGCCCGACGGAAAGAGCCTTGCCTATCTGGTGAAACCCAAAACGGCTCCAAATTGGGAAATTGATGTGATGGATATCAGCACGCGACAGGTACAGCACGTCACTCAAGGAACTCCTCATCACCTGAGCGTAGCCAACTTCGTCTGGTCTTCTGATGGCGCGCAGGTCGCCTACACGCTGGAAAACGCCAACGGTAAAGATTCCAACATCATGATTGCCGACCTGGCCACCGGAAAAAGCAAAAACATGACCAACCACAAAGGCGAACTGCACTTTGTGGTGAACGATTGGTCGCCCGACGGCAATTCCCTGCTGATCACCTCCGACGCCGCTAACGGCTACCAGAACATTGGATTGATGGATATTGCCACGCAGCAAATTAGCTGGCTGACCATGGATAAATGGGAGTCCACGGGTGGAAATTTTTCTTACAACGGCAAGCTGCTCACCTGGACTACGAATGTAGACGGCAACACCGATGTGCTGCTCTACAACATTGAAAACCGCAGCACACAAACCCTGCCGCTCAAGAAAGGAACAAACACCCTGGGCGGGGCCGAATCAGCTTTCAGCCGCGACAACTCCAAGCTTCTGCTCTACCATAATGGCCCGGACTCGCCGAGCGATGTTTGGGTTTACGATGTTGCCACTGCTCAATCTCATGCCGTCACGCACTCGCTGGCCTCTGGCGTGCATGGCGAAGATATGGTCGAGCCCTACCTGGTCCACTATCCCAGTACCGATGGCAAGTGGCAGATTTCCGCTTTCGTCTATGTTCCTTATAACTTGCAGCGCAAGCCGGAAAACCCCGCGATTATTTATATCCACGGCGGCCCGGCTTCGCAGACCGTAAATGCCTTCGATCGCGCCGTGCAGTACCTGGTGAATCAGGGCTACATCGTCGTCGCGCCCAACTATCGCGGTTCGACTGGATATGGCAAAGATTTTCAGGAAGCGAACTTTAACGACATGGGCGGCGGCGATCTGCAGGATAACTTGGCCGCTGCCGACTGGATCAAGAAAACCGGCTATGTTGACCCGAAAAAATTAATCATCATGGGCGGTAGCTACGGCGGTTATATGACCATGATGGGCGTCACCAAGATTCCTGATCTCTGGGCGGCGGGCGTGGCCATTGTCCCTTTCGTGAACTGGTTTACTGAGATCGAAAACGAAGACCCTCTGCTCCGCGAAATTGATCTGGCCACCATGGGCGACCCGGTCAAAGAAAAAGCCCGCTATGAAGAGCGTTCTCCTATTTTCTTTGTGGATAAGATCAAAGCGCCGTTACTGCTGCTGGCGGGCGGCAACGATCCGCGCTGTCCTAAGTCAGAGGCACAACAGGTGGCCGACGCCATCCACAAACGCGGCGGCGTGGCCGAACTCAAAATTTACGAAGATGAAGGCCATGGCTTCGCCCGGCGTGAAAACCAGATTGACGCCTACACCCGCGTGGCGAACTTTTTGAAACAGCATCTGCCACCTCTCAACGCGGATCCAAAACATTAACGTATTTTTGCAGTTTTCTCATTCTTCGCATTCTTGGAATGAATGGCTGTCCTTTTGGGGTAAAATTTGCTTTCCCCAAGGAGAGGTATCTTATGCACTTCGAGCGCCGGCTTCCAGCCACGCTGATGTTGGCTACTCTGTTGCCATTTACCAGTTTTGCCCAATCGTCATCGACCGCCAAGACAAACTATGACGATCCTGACCGGCAGCAGGGCATGCAACTCTACCAGAACCACAAATTGCCGGAGGCGGCAACGCTGCTCGAGAAAGTTGTCGCAAAGTATCCGGAAGATGTGGTGGCGCACGAGGCCCTGGGCTCCTCTTTACTGAGCCGCGCCGCTACCTGGATCGATCCCGCGAAACGAAAAGCTGACCGGCTTCATGCCAGGGCGGAGTTGCTGCGCGCAAAGGAACTGGGTGATAACTCCGATCTTTGCAAGACACTGCTCGATGGAATTCCCGAGGATGGCAGTGAATCTTCGTTCTCCCAGAACCAACAGGTTGAAGCCGCCATGCAGCGCGCTGAAGCCGCTTTCGCGCGCGGAGAGTTTGAGGATGCTATTGCGGGATACTCACAAGCCCTTGCTCTCGATCCTAAGCTCTATTATGCGGCTCTCGACATAGGCGACAGTTACTTTCGCCTGAAGAAAACCGGCCAGGCAGGAGAGTGGTTCGCCAAGGCCATACAGATCGAACCTAATGAAGAATCTGCCTACCGTTACTGGGGCGATGCCCTCATGGCGGATGGTCAGATGAAAGAGGCACGCGCAAAGTTAATCGAAGGTCTGGTGGCTAATCCTTATCGCCAGACGTCATGGAATGGCCTGAATAACTGGGTGAGCCGGAACAATGTGAGCTACAAGGAAATTCATATCCGGCTCCCGAAGGCGCCGACCGTAGACGCTAAAGGACAGACGAACATCGCCCTTGACCCGTCAACGCTCGGGAAAAACGATGGCAGTGATGCCTGGACCGCATATCCAATGGAGAGGGCATTGTGGCGGAACGAGAAATTTTCCAAAGAATTTCCCCAGGAAAAGACATATCGCCACTCTTTAAAAGAAGAAGTCTCGGCTTTATCCACGGCAGCCACGGTATTTGAAGAGCTTCAGCAGAAGAAAAAGTTCGAGAACCCAGATCCGTCGCTGGTCTTGCTGGCGAAGATGAAATCCGAAGGAATGCTTGAGCCCTTCATCCTTCTGCTCCATCCCGACACGGGAGTGGTTCAGGACTATGCCGCCTACCAGGCCGCTCATCGGGAAAAGCTGATCCAGTTTGTAGATGAGTACATTCTGCCGCAGGCGCCGTGAGGGAGCCCAATCAAAGTGCTCGACTTTTCGGCACGAGTAATTCGTAGGAACTGCCTACTTCTGTCCACCGGGGCGGAAGCGTTGTGGCACACCGGTTCATTGTTCAAAACCGTCCGTAGTAGACCTGGGTCTCATATTCAAATGTCACTAAGCCTTGTGTGTTATACGCCGCAAACATGGTTTTGAGCTCTTCAAAAAATGCCGCATGGGAGGAATGGCCTTCCGCCGGGATATACGAGGAAGAAAGCGCCCTTCCCCGCAGGCCCTCAAAATCAAAAACCTGCCGGTTGGGGAATACCTTCAACTTGAAGTTGCAGTGCTGAAAGAATTCCTGCAGAACTTCGCCGGTAATATTTTTGTGATCAACCAGGGCATAATCCGTGCTGCAGCGCATTAATAAATCTTCGTAGGCACGAAGAAAGGGCGTGGTATCGGTGAGCCGGTTGTTCCACAGCAGCACCACCCAGCCACCCGGCTTGAGGATGCGCTTAAACTCGGCGCGGGTCCGCGGGCGGTCGAACCAGTGAAATGCCTGGCCTGCAGCGACAATATCCACGCTCCCGGCGGAAAGCCGGGTCTGTTCGGCAGAGCCGGCGGTGCTGGTGAAATTTTTGTACTCCGCCAGGAGGCGTTCCCCGGCAGCGCTCATCTCCGCATTGGGTTCTACCCCGTATACCTTGTTGCCGTTCTTAAGGAACAATTTGCTTAAGATTCCCGTTCCGGAACCAATGTCGGCGACGACAGATTTTGGCGTAAGCCCGCACTCGCTCTGCAGAAGATGGAGAACTTCCTCGGGATACGACGGCCGGTAGCGAATATAATTCTCGACCCTGTCGGTAAATCGCTGCTTGGGATCGGGCATCATCTCCCACTGTAAATCATCGGGAGCAGGCACGATCAGAGGAAGTCCGGATCGTTCCACCAGGTAAAACGCTGGTTTGAAGCTTGAGCCAGGGTTGGCTTAAGATGCTGGTTACGCCGTCTGGCCCTTGGCGGTTCGAGGCAAAGATGCGAATTACGCTGTCCTTTTATCTGCTCCTATCGTTGCTTACCCCAGCCGCTTTCTCTCAAACAGCTCCTGTGCCGGTTGATTCATCCGAGTTGGTCACTGAACCGGCGCACGTGCTGGTTACGCCCGAAGAGCGCGCCGCAGCCAGCGACCTGCTGAATCGAGCGCGCCAGAATTACTTCAGCCTGCACGAATTTCGGACTCCCTATGTGCTAAAAGTTTCCTTCAATTCCAGCGGGCAATCTCTGTATGAAGGGGATGGAACGATGGAAGAAGTCCGGCTAAGCGCGCGCAGATGGCGCTGGACGGCGCACCTTGCCGGCGTTTCTGCAGGCCGGCTCATTTACGATGGGCATGTTTACAGCACCAGCGATTCCAACGTCGTTCCGCTGCGCGTCTACATGGTTCGTACCGCGCTTTTCGCCCCTGGCCCCGCCTTCGCCACCGGGCAAATGATGCGGTCAGCTACCGTCAACTACAAGGGCAAAGAAATCACCTGTCTTTTACTCTCTATGGGCGTGCCTACAGATCCCGCTCCGCGCTTCTGGGTAGAAACCGAATATTGCATCGATCCTAATTCGGGACTGCTCCAGGTATGGTCTGAAACCCCGGGAATTTACGCCACCTACGATTACTCTGACCCCATTACATTTCATGGACGTACACTGGCCCGGCAAGTCACATTTGTCGAAGATGGAAAGACCGTGCTCGACGTGCATCTGGATAGCCTGCAGGAACCCGGCGAGGTAGACCCAAGTTCGCTTGTTCCGACGACGGAAATGGTTCCCTCATATATTTTGTTGGCGCCGCAACGCTTCCCAATCTGGGCCGATGCCAACGCGGGCGAAGGCGACGGTAATGCCATTCATTCTGTCATTATCCATGCCGCCATCGACGGCGCCAATGGCAAAGTGCTGGAGGCGGAAGCGCTGCAAAACTCGAATCCAGCACTGGCGAAGCGGGCGCTCGACATAGTAAAACGTTCGAGCAACTCGCCCACCGGAGTGGAGCGGGAAGTCTTTGTCAATGTACGGTTCCACACGCGGCAGCAGGAGGGCGCGCAAAACAGCGCTCCTTAGCTGGTTAGAGCTTGTTGTGTAACTACAGGTTTGTGTCAGGGCACGGATCTAAGAACTTGCTCTCTGTCTCCACCGCACAATCGCCTTCACCAAGCCGGCCATCGTGTACTCCCGCGCTTGCGTGTCCACCCCATAGCCGCATTGGCGCAGGGTTGACGACGTAACCGGACCGACGGACGCCGTCGCAACACCCCGCATGTATTCTTTCCTGATTCCACGCATCAGCCCATGGAAGTTACATGCAGTGGATGAACTGGTGAAGGTGACCACATGCGGCCGCTGTTGTGGATTGCTGAAAAGTTCTTGCAGTTTGCGGCGCGAACTGGCCGGAACTACAGTCCGGTACGCCTCTGTGACCGTCACCTCGGCTCCGGCCTTTTTCAGTTGGCGCGGAATAACATCGCGCGCCACCGCTGCCCGCACCAGCAGAACGCGTTGACCCTTCACCTTAGGTCGTAACTTTTCCACAACCGCTTCGGCCACGTATTCTGAGGGAACCGTATCAACATTCAATCCACGCTCCTCGATCGCCTTGCGCGTGGCCGGGCCAATGGCGGCAATTTTCAAGTGATTGAGTGTCCCGACAGGCAATCGCAGCTTGCGGCAGCGTGCGGCCAGAGCTTCGACGCCATTTACGCTGGTGAGTATCAGCCAGTCAAAACCTTCATGCTGTCGCAGAGCTTCGTCCAATTTTGACCAGGATTGGGGAGGACGAATTTCAATGGTAGGAATTTCCCGCACGGTCGCCCCCTGCTGGCGCAGCAGAGCAGAAAGTGTCCCGGCCTGCTTGCGGGTACGGGTAACCAGAACCCGCAAACCTGCTAGCGGCAATGCTGTCGTGCGCAGCCTTATTTGATTGCCGCTTCTGGATTTTGCGTTGGAAGACATTGCAAATTATGTGGCAAAAATGTTGATACTGCTCTCTGAGTACTGAGCACCGGGTGCCGAGTACTTTTCAATTATGGTTGTTCTGGAGCTGGTGCAGCACTTCGTGCATAAATTTGCCCTAATATTTCTTCCGCGCCGCGCTGCAATAACTTTCCCCCTACCGCGGCTCCCAGTTGCAACGGATTCTCTCCGCGTCCTTCTTCACTGATGACCAGCGAGCCATCCTGCCGCGCAACCCTGGCCACCAGATGCAATTCGTGCCCAGCACAAGTGGCGTGGGCGCCAATCGGCACCTGACATCCTCCACCCAGTTTCTGCAGCAGGGCGCGTTCACACTCTGTGGCGGCGCGCGCTGCCGGATCGTTCAGAAACTCCAGATGCTGCCCTATGGCTCTATCTCCTTTGCGAATCTCGATACCCAGCGCGCCCTGGCCCGCAGCCGGACACATGACCTCTGGTTGCAGGATCTCGCGTATGGCATCTTCCCTTCCCAGGCGCTTCACGCCGGAAGCGGCGAGAATGATAGCGTCATATTCATCGGCTTCCAGTTTGCGTAGGCGGGTATCCACATTGCCACGCAAAGGCGAGACCTTCAGATCAGGGCGCAGCGCTCGCAATTGCGCCTCCCGCCTCAGGCTGCTGGTTCCAATATGGGAACCCTGCGGAAGATCCTTGAACGACTTGTAGTTTTTCGAGAGGAAGGCGTCGCGTGCGTCTTCCCGTTTCATGATGGCAGCCAGTTCAAAACCGGGCGGCAGATCGGTAGGCAAATCTTTCAGGCTGTGCACCGCCAGGTCCACGCGTCCTTCGGCCAGCGCCTCTTCGATCTCTTTGGTGAACATCCCCTTCGTGCCCACCTGGGCCAATGAGACTTCCGTAATTTTATCGCCCGTGGTCTTGATGACCTCAATTGCAATGGAATGCCCATGCTCTTTGAGCAAGGCGGCAACGTGATTGGCCTGCCACAGAGCGAGTTGCGAACCGCGTGATCCTATGCGTAGATGTGCCATTAAGAAGGGGTGGCCTTTTTTTCTTCTTCGCGCAGGGGTTCTTCTTGTTTGTCGCGCGGTCGGCCCATGGGGATTCGCTTGGCAGTCCCGCTCTTTGAATCAGGACTCTTTGCACCTAAGCCTTGAGACTCAGAATTCCCGGAGTTTAGCCTCCCGGAGGTTATGTTCCTGGGGTTCAGATTAAAGATGCGGCGCACGTGATCAATCACCGTGTTGCTCTCCGCGTCTCCTGCCGCATTCTTCAGCGCGGTTATCGGCGTGTGCAGAACTTTATTGATAATTCCTCGGGTGAGTGCTTCGACAGCCGATTCCTGTTCTGGCGTCAGCTTGCCCAGCCTCCCGCGCGCGCGGTCAAGTTCGGCCTGGCGAATGTTCTCCAGGTGCTCCTGTAGCGAGATGATGGTGGGGGCGACCTCCTGCGTCTGCAATCGCGTGATAAAGCGCTGCAATTCAGCTTCGATAATCTCATGGGCGCGTGCCGCCTCGCGCTCGCGGCTGGCCACGTTGGCGCTGACTACGGCCTGCAGATCGTCAATGTCGTAGACAAAAATGCCGTCGACCTTGTTCATCTCCGGGTCAACATCGCGGGGCACGGCGATATCGATAAAAAACATGGGACGGTTCTTGCGCCGGTGCAGAAAGCGCTCGCCATGCTCCCGCCGGAAGATGGCACACGGAGATCCGGTGGAAGTAATCACAATGTCGGCGCGGTCGGCGGTTTCATAGAGCTCTTCAAAGTGAATGGCTGTCCCCTGAAATTTCTCGGCCAAAACCAGGGCACGCGCGTGCGTGCGGTTGGCAACAAAGATTGCCTCGGCGCCGCCGGCAATCAGGTGCCGCGCCGCCAGCTCGCTCATCTTGCCAGCGCCCACCAGGTAGATATGCTTGCCGGCGAGCGACCCGAAGATCTGCGTAGCCAAATCCACTGCTGCCGAGGCCACCGATACAGCCGAGCTACCGATGGCGGTTTCCGTACGCACCCTCTTGGCCACTGCAAAAGCACGCGAGATCAAAGCGTGAAGCTGCGAGTGCAGCGCCCCCACGCCGCAGGCCACGGCGTAGGCAGCTTTGACTTGTCCCAGCACTTGCGGCTCGCCCACAATCATCGAATCCAGGCTGGCAGCCACGCGAAAGATATGCCGCATTGCCTCTTGCTCGCGGTATTCATAGAGATGGCCGGCAAGGGAATCGGTATCGGTCTCAAAGTATTCCCGCAGGAACCCGCGTAGATCAACGCTGCTGTCTGCGATATTGGCAATTAGTTCCACCCGGTTGCAGGTGGAAAGAATCATTCCCTCTTCCACACCGGGGAAGTGCGCCAGGCGCGTTATTGCCTCGGCCAGGCGGGACTCCGGTATGGCCAGCCGCTCGCGAACCTCCACGGGGGCGCTGTTGTGGTTCACGCCGATGAGAATAAACGTCATGGGCCCAGGAACCTATGCGTACCGCTGAGATAGTTTGCCGCCCAGGTCCCCACGGCGGCAATGAAAGCAAAAGTCGAAAGGAAAGCAGCCCTGCGTCCGCGCCAGCCGGCGGTCCAGCGCGTAAACAACAGCACCATATAGATGACCCAGACCATGATGGAGAGCGCAATTTTAGGATCACGAAAAAAACCAGCGCCAAACTGCTCTTGTGCCACAATCGCGCCGGCGATGAGTCCCAGGGTCATAAAGGGGAAACCCAGAAGCAGCGAACGGTAACCAATTTCATCAATGACCTGCAATGGCGGCAGGCGCAGCCATTTGCCCATGTTCTTGGACTTCAGCCGCCGCTCCTGCACCAGATACAGCATGCTGGCCACGAAACTAAGAAACAACGCGGCGTATCCCAGAAAGATGAGGGTAACGTGAACAAAAATCCATCCTTTGCGCAGCAGCGGGGAGGTGAACTCTTGTGGCTGTTGTCCGATGGAAGCTGCCAGGGTAAGCATGAAGACCAGAGGGAAAACGAAGATGCCCGGCGATACCGTCTTGTACTTGACCCAGAATGCCAGAAAGACTGCCGCGATCAGGAACGCCAGCAGCGATTCGGAGTGGTGCACAGTGGAAGGCGTCAGATGGCCTTGCTCCAGGGTCAGCTCGGCAAGGGAGACAAAATGAAATGTCAGTCCCAGCCATAGCGCGGGCATGGTCACCTTAGCCAGCGATTCGGCTTTGCGTGCCAGGGCGAGCAGTGCATACACTAATCCCAATCCATAAAAGACCAGCGCGACCCGCAACCAGAGCAAGGGCATAAGACTTTTAAAGATACTTATTATATGCCGCACCGCAAAGAGCCGGCAGAACCATCAAGAAATACTGCGCGTCAGTAAGGCCGCTAACCTAGGCTAGCCTGCACAGGCTTTCCATTAGCCGTGCCGCTTCCTGCAGTTTTGCGATTTCCTTCTCCGGCAGTCCGCGAATCACGGCAGCGAGCGCTTCCACTCGCCGCCTGCGGCCCTCTTGCATGATATGAACGCCCTTTTCGGTCGCCTGAATCACCACTGCGCGGCGGTCCTGCGGGTCGGTGTTTCTGCGTACGAGTTTGGCCCGGAGCAGACCGGCGACAATCCGGCTCATGGTGGGTGGCTTGACCTGCTCGGCTTCGGCCAGTTCGGCCAGCGATCTGGGCCCGGCAAATACCAGGACCGATAACGCCGACAACTGCGCCGGCCCAATGCCGCTTTCGCGGTCGCGGATTCGCAGCCGCCGCAGCAGGTGGATGGCCGCCGAGTGCAGCCGGTCGGCGGCTTCGAGGGCCTCGCGGCCGGGAGATTTATTTTTGCCTGCGCCTTGCATCTATTAATTAGCTATGCTAACTTATTCCGTTAGCTGTGCTAACTAATATAGCATAGCGGATCTTATTTACCATGAGGTGAGAAAATGACAACCCATGCCTCTGCCAACACCACCGCCATCACGCAAATTGGCCAGATCGCCATCAACGTGCACGATACCGATCGCGCGGTCGAGTTCTACCGTGACATACTCGGACTCAAGCTGCTCTTCACCGCCGGCCGTCTGGCCTTCTTCGATTGCGGCGGCGTCCGCCTGATGTTGAGCCCGCCGGAACGCCCGGAGTTCGATCACCCGGCCTCCATCCTGTACTTCAAAGTTGCGGATATTAAAGCCGCTCATGCCCGCCTGGTCGAGCGCAAAGTGAAGACCGAAAGCGAACCTCACGTCGTAGCCAGAATGCCCAACCACGACCTGTGGCTGGCCGACTTCCGCGACTCCGAAGGCAACATCATGGCGTTTATGTCGGAAGTGCCGCGCTAAGAAATAGTAAAAGGGTCTATGCTTTTCGGCTGGCAATATCCACAGCCACGACGCCAGACAATCGTTGCTATAATTCGGCAACCAGTTTACGGATCCACTGATGTCTGAGCCTTCCACTCCGCTCATGCGGCAATATACCGCGATTAAGAAAGAGCATCCCAACGCTCTGCTGTTTTTCCGTTTGGGAGATTTTTACGAACTTTTCTTTGAGGATGCCGTCACTGCTTCGCGCGAGTTGCAGATCACGCTGACCTCGCGCAACAAAGAGAAAGACATTGCCATTCCCATGTGTGGGGTGCCTTACCATGCCGCAGAAAATTACATTGCAAAGCTGATCCGCAAGGGGTTCAAGGTCGCTATCTGCGAACAGATGGAAGACCCGCGCGTGGCCAAGAAGCTGGTGCGCCGCGAGGTGACGCGCGTGGTCACACCGGGCACGGCGGCGGATTCATCGCTCAGCTCCGAAGAAAATAATTTTCTTGCCGCTATCAGCCGCAATAAAGATGTGGCCGGCTTTGCTGCGCTTGATCTTTCCACCGGTGAGTTTCGCGCTACGGAATTTTCCGGCGCGGATGCCGAACACCGCGTCCTGGAAGAGCTGCAGCAGCTTCGGCCCCGCGAGATTCTTTATGCTTCTTCCCTGCCCTTGTTTGATCGCGCCGGTCAATCTAAAGAGAGCGAACAAAGCAAGGACGCGCAACCCGACTTGCAATCCGCGTTCAACAACGAGCGCTGGCGTGTAGCTTTCACTCCGCTTGACGACTGGATTTTCGCAACCGACCACGCTATTCCCCTGGTAGAAAATCATTTCGGCGTGTTGTCGCTGGAAGGCTTCGGATTGGCTGGACGCTCGGCCGCAGCCGCCGCCGCAGGCGCCGTGCTGCACTACATCCGCGAAACCCAGCGCGGCTCGCTCGACCACGTAGACCGCATCGGTTACTACGAGCGCCAGAACTGCCTGGTGCTCGACGCGGTCACGGTGCGCAATCTGGAGCTGACGGAAGCGATTTTTGGCGGCACAGGCGATGGCGACGAAGTCACACTTTTCCGCGCTCTGGATGCAACCATCACTCCCATGGGCAAGCGTCTGCTGCGCGCCTGGATGCTGCGTCCCAGCATTGATCGCGACGAGATCGACCAGCGGCTGAATGCTGTGGAAGAGCTGGTGCGTCAGACAATCCACCGTGAAGAGCTGCGCCGCTCGCTCGATGGAATATTTGATATCGAGCGCCTGCTGAGCCGCGTGACCCTGGAAGCTGCCAATCCGCGCGACCTTCTGGCGCTGGCTTCTTCCCTGGCTCGGCTGCCGGGAACGCGCGGCGTGCTGAAGAATTTTACCGCCGCTCGCCTGCAAGCCCTGCTCAACTCGATGGATGAACTCACTGACATTCGTCAGCGCATCGAAACCACCATCACGCCTGAGCCGCCGTTGACTTTCGCCGACGGCGGCGTGATTGCCGCCGGAATAGACACTGCTCTCGACGAACTGCGCGACCTCAGCCGCAACTCACGGCAATATGTCGCGCAGATTGAAGAGCGCGAGCGCCGGCGCACCAGCATCAATTCTCTCAAGGTTAAATTCAACTCGGTCTTCGGCTACTACATCGAGATATCCAAAGCCAACCTGCACCTGGCGCCTGGCGACTATGAGCGCAAACAAACCCTGGTGAATGCCGAGCGCTTTACCACGCCTGAGCTGAAGGAATACGAAGCCAAGATCCTCGACGCCCAGGAAAAAATCGTGGAAATCGAGCGCCGCATCTTCGCCGAGCTGCGAAGCTTTATCGCCGGCGAAGCCCGCCGCATCCGGCAAACCGCGCTGGCGCTGGCCGAGGTAGATGTGCTCGCCTCGCTCGGACACATGGCTGCCAACCGTGGCTATTGCCGCCCGCAATTCCAAGAGAGCGGCGAGATTGAGATTGTGGAAGGCCGCCATCCCGTCGTGGAAGCGCACGAGCTGAGCCGTGCCGCGCGTTTTGTGCCTAATGATTTATTTCTGAATTCCAGCTCGCATTCCATCCTGCTCATCACCGGTCCCAATATGGGAGGCAAGAGCACCTATCTGCGGCAGACGGCGCTGATTATTCTCATGGCGCAGATGGGCTCTTTTGTCCCTGCGCGCTCGGCTCGTCTGAGCGTCATGGACCGCATTTTTACCCGCATTGGCGCCAGCGACAACCTGGCCCGCGGTCGCTCAACCTTCATGGTCGAGATGACTGAGACCGCCGCCATTCTCAACACCGCCACCTCGCGCTCCCTGATTTTGCTGGACGAGATCGGGCGCGGCACCGCCACCTATGATGGGCTGGCCATTGCGTGGGCGGTAGTGGAGTATATCCACGCACACGCGCAGGCTAAGACCCTCTTCGCCACGCACTATCACGAGCTCACCGAACTGGCCGAGCGGCGCCCCGGGGTAAAGAATTTTCACGTCACGGTGAAAGAGAACTCCAGCGGCGTGACCTTCCTGAAGAAGGTGGCAAGCGGCGCCGCCAATCGAAGCTATGGTATTGAGGTGGCGCGCCTGGCTGGTTTGCCGCCAGAGGTCATCGCCCGCGCCCGTGAAATTCTTGCGGAGCACGAAAGCGCCGAGCACGCCTTGAGCGCATCACTGGCTCCGGATAATTCCGGGTCTTCCGTGCAACTTACTATGTTCACTCCGCTCTCCCAGAAGATTGTTGATCGGCTCAAAGAGGCCGACTTGAACCAGCTCACGCCCTTGGAAGCGTTGAACCTGCTGCACGAGTTAAAAAAGAATCTCGGTTGAATCTCCGGGAGCAATTAAACACCCATGCACCTGTCTACAAAATTAACAACAGCTTCAGGTCGCAGTTCCATGACATTTTGCCGGGAAGATATCTTGTGTAGCTTGTAGCTTGTAGCTTGTGGCTTGCAGCTTGTAGCTTGTGGCTTGCAGCTTGTAGCTTGTAGCTTGCAGCTTGGAGCTTGGAACTGTTTTACAATCATTGCTTCATGAAACCTACCCCCCTTCGCCAACAGGTCGGACAGCTTCTTATCATGGGCTTTGACGGGACTTCCTTTGAGTCCCGCCTGGAGGCCATGCTGCAAGAGATGCAGCCGGCGGGGGTGATTCTTTTTGCGCGTAATATTGAGTCGGCCCAGCAAACCCACGCCTTGCTCTCTGAATGCCGCAAAGCGGTTTCTACACCTTCGTTTCTTTGTGTGGATATGGAGGGCGGCTCGGTTGACCGTCTCAAAAAAATCACCTCACCCGCCCCTTCCGCAGCCTCGGTGTTCGCCTCCGGACGCAAGCCGTTCTTCACGCGCCACGGAGAACTTATCGGCGCCGAGTGCAACGCCCTGGGCTTCAATACCGATTTTGCTCCCACCCTCGATTTGAGCTTCGCCAGTTCGCGTCCCATTCTAGGGACGCGCGCAGTTTCCCCCGATCCCACCCAGGTGGCTGCTTATGCCAGCCTGTTTTTGCGCGGCTTGCGTAAAACCGGTGTGCTGGGCTGCGGAAAACACTTTCCCGGATTGGGAGAAGCAACGCTCGATACCCATCATGAACTTCCTTCGATTGAAAAACCGTGGGAGGTGCTGTGGGAGGAGGACCTGGTTCCCTACCGCCTGCTTCGCCGCGGTCTTCCCTTGGTCATGGTAGGACACGCCGGTTATCCTGCCGTGACCGGCGACAAACTTCCGGCGTCAATCTCCGCCAAGTGGATAACAGAAATTTTGCGCGCCAAAATCGGTTACCGGGGGCTGGTCGTCTCCGACGATCTCGAGATGGGTGCCGTCATGGCCGCGGGTTCCATTGAGCACACCGCGGTTGAATCCATCCGCGCGGGCGCCGATCTCGTTCTCATATGTCATGAGGAAGCAATGGTGCGCCGCGCCTACGATGCCATGGTGCAGGAAGCCGAACGCAATCCTGAATTCGCCCGGCGCGTCTCCCATGCCGCCCATCGCGTGTTGGCATTTAAGAAAAAGAAGAAGGAACTACAGCAGTTTTCCTCCCGCTTTTCCATTGCCCTCATAGAAAAACTGCGCCAGGAGATGGCAGCGTTCGCCGCCCTCGTTGAGCAGCATGCCCGGGAAAAATCCTCGATGGTCTAGGGCTACGATTCGTGCCGTGTCGCACCTTGGCATTAACAAAGACTATGGCGGGTCAATTAATCTTGCGCTGCTTGACAAGAAACCACACCTCAGGAGATATATTGAATATCTCCGATTTAATTGCAGATTTTGTCACCCAAGTTTCGCTCCGGCCCCCAATGATGAATCAGCAGTAATTTTTGGAGACAAGGCATTCACGCTTCGTCTTCCAAAATTTGCAAGAAGTAACTTACAAGCTCGTTCTAAACAAGCGTTCTGAAGAAGCCCTACAGCTTCGTCTCATTGTGAGACGCATTTGTAAACCTACTCGCCGTCTCATCTTGAGACCATGACTGGGATTAAGAACTGGGTCGTCACATTTTGGTGTCTAACACCAAGAAGTAGAAAGTCCATGAAAGTTTTTAATTTTTTTTGTCATACATAAGGTTATGAATAGGTCGAAAACGACACTTAATTAGTATGGGACTTTTTTCGTCTGGTTTGTAGGACAAGGGCCATGTTTTTACTACTGTGAAAGGTATTTGTGCTTCGCAGCTCAGGCGTGCGCAGAGGTTGGCATTCTAGCGCCAGCCATTCCAGCGCCGCTTGTGCTGCCCCCAAATCTATGTTTACGTATGCCCAGCTTCGTCTGCTGTTCGCGCGCGCCTGCAGCGTTTTATTTCTATGGTTTGCCATCTCTGCCCCCCTCAGAGCGCAGACCAACCATCTGGTTCATATTGGTCTGGGGAACCAACTCGCCTTTACTGATGCAGACAGCGGAACCAGCACTACTGTGGTTCGGCCAGGAGATACTGTCACCTGGCACTGGGATTACGTTGGCATTGATCACACCACGTCATCCGGTCTGTGCACTCCTTCTGTTCCGGGCACGTGTACTCTCAACGGCATCTGGGACTCAGGTTTTCGTTTCAATCCTCCGGTTCCACCGGATTTCACCCGTCAATTCAATGACCTGGGGGTATTTCCATATTTCTGCCAGGTGCACGGCCCCGATTTTGGCATGAGGGCAAAGGTAGTGGTGCTAAATGGACCCGACTATGAGTTGGACATCACGAATAACAATAACTTTTTTCCACCGCCGCCAATTCCAACCATAACCACACTGGCAGGCCAGGTCGTCAAGTTTAATGGCAAGCTCTTTGGTTTCCTCGGATACAACAATCTGGTCAACCTGAGCTGCACCAATGGTTCCCCACGAATTCCTGATAATTGTCCGGCACAGAATGCGACTCCAAGCCCCGGCGGAACCGGCTTTAATCTCTCGGTTGGGGATTCGACTGCCGGCAACTATAAATTTAATATCACGGGCATAGGAACTGACCCAGCCAACCAGACTCATTCCCAACAGGTGCAGTTGAGCGTCACCGATTTGTCTCTGACCCCTCCAAGCCCTAGTCAAGTTACTGTAATAAGCGGGGGCAGTTCGGTACCTATCACGTTCCAAGTTGTTGGCCTGAACAATTTCAGCGGCTTTGTTAACTTCTTGAGCTGCAGTGGATTGCCCGCAGGAGCAAATTGCAGCTTCAACCCTTCTTTTCTTTCTATTAATCCTGGGTTCCCGCAAAATGTTAGCCTTACGATTTTCACGAACGCGGCTCCTGCCGGCACTTATCCCTTACAAATTGTCGCCAACTCAAATTTTGCAGGCACCTCTTTCAGCCGCAGCCAGAACCTTGCACTTCGCATTGTTCCCGCAGACCACTTCAACGTGCAGGTGCTTCCAAGCACCAACGTAACCGCAAGCACACCATTTAACGTGGTGGTGACCGCTGCAGACAAAGCGAATAATCCCGTACAAAACTACATAGACACGGTGCATTTCACCAGTTCAGATCAATCCATTTCAGCCTCGCTGCCTTCTGACTACACCTTTACTGGCCAAGGCAACGACAATGGGATCCATTCTTTCCCTGTCACCTTGACCAAGACCGAACCGCTTACTATCACTGCCACTGATACATTATTTTCAGATATAACAGGCACCAGCCCAATCATTCGCGTGCAGAACGGTTCCCCTAATATCACTGTTGTCGTGACATCTTCCCGCGCAGGCATGGCGCCGCCGCATTTTTCCGTCGCCCATCCGCAAGATGCTGCAGTGACATTTACAGCGACGGTCTCAGCGCTGAATGGCGTTACGACGTTTCCCGATGGCGCTGTTCGCTTCTTTGACGGGACCAAAGATTTGGGCACGGCCTCGTTGGGTCCTTCTTTAACTCCAGGACAATCCACTGCGGTTTTCCTCATGAATGGCGTGCAACACCCGCTGCTTTCCGTGGGTGGTCACAGCATTACGGCGGTTTACGAACCCGGGAATGGCAGCAGTTTCACAGGAGACTTATCGCCTTTCCTCTCGCAGCCCCGTTCGCCGGCTCCGCATTGTGATAACACGCGCTGCCCATAAACAGGGCGAGGGGGCGCAAGAAGTTGCGCTTTCTGCGCGCCATTGCCATAAGGATAAACGCATCAGGGCGGCGATCAATTTTCTGGAAATTGCAGAGGAGAAGTGATAAACAGGTAGGAACCAATCAAATGAGCAGATATAGGAATTCTGGCCTGATGAAGCGAGCGTGTCTTTTATTGCTTGTGCAATCTTTGTGTGTTTGGGTTGCGGGCTGCGGGTCCTCCACAATGCTTTCGACTCCTGCGCCGGGTCCACAAAATCCCGTCATTATTACCACCGGCAATGCCGCCGGCCAGGCCCAGACGCTGTCACTCAACGGTCCCCTCCCTACTACCACCAATGCATTCTTTCAGAGCCTGGGAACCAACGGTCGCACCTGCAACACCTGCCATCGGGTAGATCAGGGTTGGAGCGTCTCCGCTGCTGATGTCCAGGCGCGGTTCGATGTAGACGGCGGGATGGATCCGATCTTCAATTCGTTTGATGGCACCAATTGCCCTACCAACGATGTTTCCACAGTTGCCACCCGCACCGCAGCCACTACCTTGTTGCGGACCAAAGGACTTATTCGCGTCGCGCGGCCTATTCCTGCAAATGCAGAATTTTCACTGACCGCGGTGGATGATCCTTACAATTGTTCTGTCAACGGCCTGTCTTTATACCGCCGCCCGCTTCCTTCAACGAATCTCTCATTTCTCAGCGAGATCATGTGGGACGGCCGGGAGACCACCGGAACCGCTAGCTCGCATTTTATTGATCTTCGGACCCAGGCGACAGATGCTACGTTGGGCCACGCCCAGGCCGCCAAACCTCCCACCAATGAACAACTGGATCAGATTGTTGGATTTGAAGTCACACTCTTTACCGCCCAGTCTTTTGACAATGCGGCTGGCTCTCTCACCGCCTTGCAGGCCCAGGGAGGGCCGCAATTCCTCTCTCGTCAGAATTTCTATTTCGGAATCAATGATGCTATGGGACTCGATCCGACAGGAGCTCCCTTCAATCCGGAGGCGTTTGCAATCTATAAACCCTGGACTGATCTTTCCAGTGTCCCTCCAGATCAGTTTACTGCCGCACGCCAATCCATTGCCCGGGGCGAGGCGATTTTTAACACTCGTGTTATGTCGATCATAGGCGTTGCCGGGCTCAATGATGACTTCAATCAACCGGCCATTACTGGTACTTGCAGCACCTGCCACGATGCCCCCAATGTTGGCAGTACATCCTCTCAGCGACTGCTGCACGTGGGAGCGGGAGACGCATTTCGCCGCACTCCCGATATGCCGCTTTATACCCTTACCTGCAATAACGGAACCACCGTTCAGGTCAGCGATCCCGGGCTTGCCATGAGCACCGGCAAATGTAAAGACATCGGAAAATTCAAGACACCTATCTTGCGTGGATTGGCCGGCCGCGCCCCCTATTTTCACGATGGTTCTGCCGCAACCCTCTCTGATGTAATTGATTTCTACCGCGTCCGCTTCGGATTCTCGGTCACCCCTCAGGAAAAATCAGACCTGATTGCTTTTCTGAACAGCCTCTAATCGGACCATATAGCCAGTAGTTTTTTTAAACACGCTCTGCTAGGCTCCATGGCGATTTCATATCATTTCAAAGCCTGGACGCTCTCCGCGTACTCTGCGGTTTAACCCGCAGCTTAAGAATTTGTAGCTGCTTTGTGTTTAAATTCTTGCATGATCGTTGCCGGAGTGATGAGTGGCACCTCTGCCGATGGCATTGACGTGGCGCTGGTGCGCTGCCGCGGACGCGGTCTGCGCACACGCTTTGCCCTGCTGGCGCACGAGCAGTATGCTTATCCGCCATCCGTCCGTAAAACAATTCTTAGTCTCATGAATGCGCGCTCGGCTCGCGTGGCCGATCTCGCCCGCTTGAATTTCCTTCTGGGCCAGCTCTACGCCGAGGCTGTCTTTAAAACCAGCCGGGCCGCCCGTCTTCCCAAATTAGATCTCATCGGCTGCCACGGACAGACGCTCTATCATCAGAGCGAACCAGCGCTGTTCCTGAATCATCGCATTGCCTGCACCTGGCAGACCGGAGAAGCTGCACTGGTCGCCGCACAGGTAGGGGTGCCTGTTGTCTCTGACTTTCGTCCAGCGGATATGGCGGCTGGGGGCAAAGGCGCTCCCCTGGTTCCTTTTCTGGACTACGTGCTCTTTCGTCATCCCCGCCGCGGACGCATTCTGCAGAATCTGGGCGGCATCGGGAATCTGACCGCGATCCCGGCAGGCGCAACTGCCCAGCAAGTTATCGCCTTCGATACCGGACCGGCAAACATGGTGATTGATGCAGCTACCCAACAACTCTTCGGGCAGCCGTTCGATCGCAATGGACGCATCGCCAGCCAAGGACGAATTCTAGAATCTGCGCTTCATCAAGCTCTGCGTAGCAATTTCTTCCAGCAAAAACCTCCGCGCACCGCTGGGCGCGAACAGTTTGGACGCGAGTTTACACAGCAGTTCATCCGCTGGTGCAGAAAATCGGGGAAAGCTTCTATTAAAAAAGAAGATATTGTAGCCACCGCCACCGCCTTGACGGCTGCTTCGATTCAAGAAGCTTTGCACCGCCATGTGCTGCGTACCAAATCTTTTCAGGAATTCATCGCCTCTGGCGGGGGCGCGAAAAACCCAACCCTCATGCGTATGCTCCAGCAAAGGCTCTCTACTCTTGGATTGAAAATCAAATCCACAGATGATTTCGGTGTCCCCACCGAAGCCAAAGAAGCCATCGCCTTTGCCGTCCTTGCATACCAGACCTGGCATCGCCAGCCAGGAAATATTCCTTCCGCCACCGGCGCAAAGCGTCCAGCGATTCTAGGAAAGATTTCGTCCCCATAAAGCAGCGTCGACTTCAAGTAGCGTCCCGGCGTCCCCCGGCTGTCCTGTGGGCGTCTTGCCCACAGATCGGAAGAATCTGGGAAATCTGCGCTTATCCGCATTCGTCTGCCGCTAGGTTTGTTTTGTGAGCCAGACGCCAGCTGCTGAAAGTGCCGTATTTGGCTGAATGCCGAGTGCTGGCTGCTCTTCTCCCTTCATGCTTTAATTGAAGACATGCTCCGCATCCGCTGCCTGGCCATGCTGTCGCTCCTGCTATTCCTCGCAGGCTGTGCGCGCCACCCCACCCCGGGCACGTTGGTCATGATCATTGAGAGCAGCCCGACAAACCTCGACCCACGTGCAGGCATCGACGCGCAATCCGAGCGCCTTGATATGCTGATCTTTGACGCGCTCTTCCGCCGCGACGAGCACTTTAACTTGCAGCCCATGCTGGCCGAGCGCTGGGAGATTCCTGATCCCACGACTTATATCTTCCACCTGCGCCGCGGCGTGCGCTTTCATGATGGACGCTCGCTGACCGCGCGCGACGTGAAGTACACCATTGATTCCCTGCTGACCCGCGCCTTGCCCAGCCCTAAGACCGCTACCTACAAGCATGTGGATCATATTGACGCCCCCGACGATGCCACCGTTATTTTTCATCTGAAAGAACCGGATGCAACCCTGATGTGGAACCTCTCCGAGGGCGGCATCGGTATCGTTCCTTACGGCAGCGGCGTCGATTTTAGCGGCCATCCCATCGGCAGCGGCCCCTTTCGCTTCGCGCGCCAGGAGCAGGATAAAGAAGTCGTGCTGGAGCGCAATCCCGACTATTGGGACGCCGCTATGCAACCTCGTATTGCGCGCGTGCGCTTCGCCGTGGTTCCTGACGCAACCACGCGCGCGCTGGAGCTGCGCAAAGGCAGCGCTGATATCGCTCCCAATGGTTCGCTAAGCGCTGACATGATCCAGCCATTGCGTCGTGATCCCAACCTCCAGGTCGAGATTGCATCCGGCAGCACCTATAACTATTTGGCTTTCAACCTGCGCGATCCCATTTTGAAGGACCGCCGCGTGCGTCAGGCGATTGCTTACGCCATCAACCGGGAGCCCATCATCCATTATTTGTGGAGAGATGAGGCCGAGCCCGCCAGCAGCATCCTTCCGCCTCAAAGTTGGGCCTATGATGGCAATGTCAGGCAGTACAATTACGATCCGCAACGGGCACGGGCTTTGCTCAATCAGGCCGGCTATCCGCCGCAAGCCGGCGGCATCCGATTTCATGTCACCATGAAAACCTCTGCCGAAGAGACCACGCGCCTGCTGGCCGCGGTCTTGCAGCAGCAATTACGCGATGTGGGTATTGCGCTGGATATCCGCTCACTGGAGTTTGCAACTTTCTTCACGGATGTGACCAAAGGCGCCTTCCAGATATTCTCCCTGCGCTGGATCGGCGGCAACCAGGACCCTGACATTTTTGAGTATGTCTTCCACTCCTCCAGCATTCCTCCCCAGCGCGCCAATCGCGGCTATTACTCCAATGCGCGGGTCGATTCTCTCCTCAATCAGGCACGGGAAGAGGTTGATCCGCAAAAACGCAAACCGCTTTACGACGAAGTACAGCAAATTCTGGCCGAAGATCTGCCTTACGTAAATCTTTGGTATCTGGATAATGTTGTGGTTCATACGCGCCGCGTGAAAAACCTAAAGCTGATGCCCAGCGGAGATTATGGCTTCCTCAAGACCGCCGAACTGGTGAACTGACCATGCTGATGGATAGCCTGATGCCCAGCTACGATGCCGCTGCTCGCTACGAAACAATCGTCAAAGCCGATGCTGCGCGTACGTTTTCCACCTTGCAACACGTGGACTTCTCGCAATCAGGCATCATCCGGCTTCTGATGGGGATACGCACTTTAGGCCGCCGCACCGGTCATAAGCAAGACCCCAGCCAGAGCTTGACCGAGCGCATTCGGCGGGCCGGATTCCTTGAGGTGGCACGCGTGGAAAACGAAGAGTTGGTAATAGGGGTAGTCGGCCGCTTCTGGCAACCTTCGAGCGGCATTGTTCAAGGCTTATCGCCGAAAGAGATTATGGATTTTCAAACAGAAGGATACGCCAAGGCTTTGTGGAATTTTCACCTGGCTTCAACTTCGGCCGGTGAGACCCGTCTCTCCACGGAGACGCGCATCCAGACGTTTGGCTCCAGCGCCCGGCGCAGATTCCAGCTTTACTGGAGCATCGTCGGCCCCTTTTCCGGATGGATTCGCAAAGAGATGCTGCGCCTAATCCGTACCCGGGCGGAGCAGTCAGGCACTTAAGAATCTGCGCGATCTGCGTTCTCCGGCAAACGCTTTTGCTTTTTCTGGCAACTGGCAACTGCACTCCAGATGCTACTATCGTAATGATGCGTATTCTATTCATCGGCGACATCTTTGGACGCCCCGGCCGCACCATCGTGCGCGACCAGCTTCCCAACTTGGTCGCCCAGCATAAAATCGATTTAGTGTTGGCTAATGGAGAGAATGCTGCCGCGGGCTTCGGCATCACGCCGCCCCTGGTGGAAGAGTTGCTGGGTCTGGGCATTGAGGTGCTCACTACCGGAAATCACATATGGGACAAAAAAGAGATCATCGAATTTTTTGAGCGCGCCGACGGCAACCAGAATGGAATGGCGCGGCGCGTGCTGCGTCCGGCCAACTATCCTGCTGGAACTCCGGGTTTTGGGCTCTTTGAAGGCCGTTCCCGTTCCGGGCATGACTTTGCCGTCATCAACCTGCAAGGCCGCGTCTTTATGGCCAACAACGATGACCCTTTTCGCACCGCCGACGCCTTGCTGGAGAAAATCAAGGCTAAGATCATCTTCGTGGATATCCACGCCGAAGCGACATCGGAAAAAATTGCCCTGGGCTGGTACCTTGATGGCCGCGTGACGGCAGTCATCGGTACGCACACTCACATCCCTACTGCAGACGAGCGTGTGCTGCCCAAAGGCACCGCCTACCAGACCGATGTAGGCATGACCGGCCCCTATGACGGGGTCATCGGCGTAGAGAAGGAACAGATTCTGCAGCGCTTTCTTAACAACATGCCCATACGCTTTGAACCCGCCAGCGGCGATGTGCGCCTTGCCGCCGTCGCTATTGGGTGCGACCCCGCCACCGGACGCGCCGAAAGCATCGAACGAATAGTTGTAAGAGAGAGCTGAGCTTTGTCATCGCATCGTGATGGTTGGATACTCCCCGAATCTTCTCCCGAAAAATTGGGAAGCGTTGCCTTGTGCCTGCGCGACCTGCCCGATGCCCAGGCTTACCTGTTCGATATTGACGGCACGCTGCTCAATAGCCGCGATGGCGTCCATTACAATGCCTTCCGCCACGCGCTTGCTGAGGTCTACGGTATCGAAACCAAGCTCGACAACATCCCCGTGCACGGCAATACTGACGTCGGCATCATTCGCGCCATCCTGCAGCATGCCGGAAGGGCCGGCGAGTTCGAGAGTGGATTGCCACGCGTACTTTCACTCATGCGCTCGGAAGTAGAAAAAAATATTGCAGGCATCAATGCCGAGCTTTGTCCTTCGATTCGTGAGCTTGTCGTCGAACTCCATTCCCAGGGCAAGATCCTGGGAGTAGCCTCGGGGAACCTGGAGTCCATCGGCTGGGCCAAGATCACCACCGCCGGGCTGCGCCCTTTTTTCAGTCTCGGCTCTTTTTGCGGCGAACGTGAGAGACGAGCTGATATCTTTCGTCACGGCATTGAACAGGCCCTTGCGCTTCTGGATAAAAAATCGAATCCGAGCCTTGGTGAAGACGCAGCGCCAGAGGCTACGGTATGTATCGTAGGTGATACGCCCGCTGATATTCTCGCCGCCCATGCCAACAACGTTCCCATAGTCGCCGTCGCCACCGGGATTTATTCCTACGATGATTTGCTCTCTCACAAGCCAGATTTGTGCCTGCACTGCTGCACCGACCTGTTTGCCGGATCCTCGCAAATTGCATAATTTCGTCCATCTCTCTGCTGCCGGGCTATCATGCCTGCCTCTATACAACAATCTGTTTGCAGGGTTTCATTAGGAACTGAACTGCTCTCGCCGGCATCTCAATTCACGGTACAATTCCATCTCATGCGTTTTTGTCTCGTTTTCGTCTTGCTTGTGGCTGTGACGGGGCAGAGCTACGCCTCCATCCCAAAACAGGATGCGAAGGCAGCCCGAGATGCCTTCAAGCGCGGTGTCAAATTTGAGCGTCAAAAGCATTATGACGAAGCTTTTTCCAGTTTTGAGGAAGCAGTGCGGCTCAACCCGCAAAACCCTCAGTACACCGCCGCGCGGGAGATGATGCGGCAGAAGCTGGTCTCAGACCATCTGAAGAGCGGCAACAGCGACGTGCTGACGGCAGATGAATCCGGAAAGCTGTCGCATGAAAACCGGCGCGTCCGGGCGATGGCTGAATTCCAGAGCGCGCTCAATCTTGACCCTAAAAACGATTATGCTGCCGAACGTCTGCATGAACTTGTTTCAGAGGATGTACCCGTTTCCCCTTCTCTGGAACAGATCACCCAGGGGGCGGAGGAGATACGGCTGCGGCCCTCTCCTCAGCTAAAGGACATTCACTTCCGCGGCGACAGCCGGGCCCTGATGACTCGTATTGCCGATCTGTACGGATTGACGCCTATTTTCGACGACAACTTCACTCCCCTGGCTGTCTCGCTGGAGATGAACCATGCGTCATTCGAGCAGGCCATCGCGGCCGCCACCCCGCAAAGCCATGCCATGTGGACGCCCCTCTCTGACAAAGAAATTTTCTTCGCTAACGACACGCCTGAGAATCGCCGTCAGTACGAGCACATGATCCTGCGCACCTTCTATGTCTCCGACGTTTCCACTCCCGAAGCTATGACCGATTTGGTATCGCTGTTGCGCAGCATCTATAACATCAGTTATGTCGTCCCCAATGTAAGCCAATCCACAATCACCGTGCGCGCGCCCCGCTCCACCATTGACGCTGCTGTGGCCTTCATCGGCACGCTGAATCTGGCGCGCCCGCAAGTCATGCTTGATGTCAGGACCTACGAGATCAACCGGTCGCTCTTAAGCAATCTTGGGGTCACATTTCCTACGCAATTCCAGATGATTAACGTGCCGGCGGCGGCCCTCTCCGCGCTCGCCAATCAGCCCGACATCCAGAAGCAAATTCAACAGATTATCCAAAACGGGGGACTCACGCCCCAGAACCAGGACGCAATCAATGCCCTGCTGGCGCAGCTCCAGAACCAGCAAAACTCGCAAATCGCCCAGCTCATCAAACAGCCTTTTGCCCTTTTTGGCGGCGGAAAAACTCTCTTCGCGGTGGTAATTCCACCGGTAACCGCCAACTTCAGCCTGAATCAATCATCGGTTAAAAACCTGGAACACTTGATCTTACGCGCCGCGCACGGGGACACCGCCACCATGCACATCGGCGACCGCTTTCCCATTGAGAACGCGATTATTTCCCCTATCGTTTCCAATCCTTTGCTGAACCTTCCCGGCGCGTCGGTTTCAACCTTCCCGTCAGTTTCGTATGAAGACCTGGGCATCACCTTGAAAGCCAAACCTTTCATCCACATGCGCCTGGTTCCAAATACGGATGATTCAACCGGCGATGCTTCTGAGCCAGCCGCTTCTAACATCAAAGCACCAGTCGTGCCACACGCCCCCAAACGCGAAGAAGCCGAGGTGACCCTGGATCTTGATTTGAGCATCCGCTCCCTGGGCGGACAAAGCTTCAACAACGTCCCCGTTATTTCAAATCACCAGTACACCGGGACCGTGCGTTTAAAGGATGGCGAGAGCGCACTGGTAGTGGGCTCCATTACTCGCCAGCAACAACACAGCCAGAGCGGACTGCCCTTCTTCAGCCGCATCTTCGGAAACCTCACCAGCAACAGCAATAAGAACAATACCGAAGACGAAATCCTGGTCGTCGTAACCCCTCACATCGTGCGCGGCCCCGACCAGATGGAAAATCCAGAACAATGGCTGCCGCCAGGATCGCCGTAAAAGCAGCGTTACTTCCGCGGTCTGACCCTATGTGTTGGCTCTTTGGAGTTATGTTCTGGGTGAAGAAACGACGGCAGTGGCTGCTTGCGTCCATTCGCCATCTACCAAGCGCCAGATCCCTCTCGGGTTTTCATCCTTCAACTCTGGCGGCAGGCACTCGGCGGGGGAATCCTGATAGCAAACCGGCCGCACGAAGCGCAGAATAGCCGCTGTGCCGACCGAGGTGAAACGCGAATCGGTAGTTGCCGGAT
>DASREY010000223.1:0-4787 GCA_035651775.1 Terriglobales bacterium | reverse complement strand
AATGCCGTAAGAAATCACTCCCAGCAGGGTGCGTCCCCACCGTCTTCCCCACAGGCGCACCTGGCGGTCGGTCAGAAATCCGCCCCAGAGGCACGAGATACCGCCAAAAAACAGAGGGCCGCCGGAAGCCAGTACTAATTGAATTCCTGAGAGATGCAGGTCTTTCTTCAAGTAAGGGGTGATCCATGAACCAAAAAAAGACCAGCCCGCGTTGCTGCAAAAATACATCAGGCTGAGCGCCCAAAGAGTGGGGCTCAGAAGCATATTTGACCACGAGAGCGGTGCAGGTTTTGAAGTGTCTTTGACCGTGCCGGCAATCAGGGCGCGTTCGGCGTCATTGACCTTAGGGTGCTCACGGGGAGTGTCGCGGAATTCTTTATAGAATGCCCACACCCATAGAATGCCGAGCAAACTCATCAGCACGAAGGCGCCGCGCCATCCGAAGGGAAGGGCGAGCACCATCATCAAAAGAGGGGCAAAGGCCCCGCCCCAGCGGGCAAACAACCAGATCAGCCCCTGGGCCAATCCCCGCTCGCTGAAAGGAAACCACTCGCGCGAAGCGCGCGCGATATTAGGGAAGGCTCCTGCCTCGCCTGCGCCAAAAAGAAAACGGAAGCTGGCCAGGCTCCACCGGTTCCAGGCAGCGCCGGTAAGCGCGGTAAACGCCATCCAGCAGAGCACGATGCGGGTGAGCACTTTGCGGGGGCCGAGTTTGTCTCCCAGACGGCCGCTGGGTATTTCGAACAGCGCATATGCCAGGTTGAATGCCGAGAAAAATGCCCAGGCGGTGATGGCCGGAGTTAGGTGCAGGCTGGTTTCGATATCTTCGCGGACCTGAATCGCGCCGATGCGTCCAATGTAGGTGATGGCCGCAAGGCTGCAGAGCCACGCCAGGACTTTCCAGCGGATGCCGGTAGGCCGCATTGCAATGTCAGGCTGCTGCTCTGCCGGCTGAGTGGTGGGTTGCGACATTATTGTGGAACTCTGATTCGACGCGCTTCCAAAGTATCACAACTGGACTGTATAGGATTGGCGCTCGATCCCCACGAAACCACAGGATCGGAAGCGCAACCCGAACGTATTTACAGCACCGGCTTCCAGTGCTCCATCATCTTGCGCAGCTCTGACATGTCTTCCGGACGCATGGCAGGAAGCGGTGGACGCACCGGGCCTGCCGCCAGACCGGCGATATTCATCATCTCTTTCATTACCGTAACCTCGTAGCCTTTTCGCCGCGCACGCAGCGCATAGAGGGGGACCACGTATTGATTCATCAGGCGCAGAAGCTCAGAGCTGTTGCCGGCGGACGCGGTTTCGTGAAGCTGCAAAGAAAGCTTCGGCGCAACTGTGGCGATGCTCGAAGTATAAGTGCGGATTCCGATGCTGTAGTAGCCGGGAACGCAGTCATCGCCGATGCCACCGATCCAGTAGAGCCGGTCGCCCACGCGGTTGATAATCTGCTGGTAGCGGCGGATGTCACCCTGTCCGTCTTTCCATCCCACCAGGTTTGGAATCTTCGCCGCTAATTTTTCCACCCACTCCGGTCCCGGATTGACCCAGTCGCGGCTATAAACAAAAAGCCCCATCGGAGTGGCGGCACCTATGGCAGCATAATAATCGGCGAGCGCCGACTCGTCCGCGCCGGGATAGTAAGGAGGCAGAGCCAGGATTGCATCCGCGCCTGCCCGAGCCGATTGCTGCGCCAATTCAATGGCAATCTGCCGGTTAAAACCCGTGCCAGCAATTACCGGAACCTTGCCGTGCACTTCTTCTATCGTCGCCTTGACGACCTCGGCGTGTTCCGCCGGGGTCAGGGAATACATTTCACCCGTGCCGCCTGCGGAGACAACCGCGCTGACTGGATACTTAAGTAATTCTTGAAGATTCTTCCTTAGACCATTGATGTCGAGGGATAAATCAGCCTTGAAAGGTGTGACTGGGAAAGCAATCACGCCACGGAGCTTGCTGCGAAGTTCTTCTGGTTTCGTCATTAATTCACCAACGGAAATTTTCACCAACGGGGAAGTATACGCTTCCAACTCTTATCCACATGCTTACGCATTTCCTCGGCATCGTCGCGCTTGCGGTAGCGGCAGCGGCAGGCAGCATAACGCTCGCGCCCGCGGGCTAGCTGGTCTTGATCAAGTTCGACCCCCAGTCCCGGCTTCTCGGGAATTCGGACACAACCTTCAATAATAGGCACGCGACCTCCAATCACAATCTCATCTTTTTCCGATTGCCATGGGTAGTGCGTGTCGCATGCGTAAGTTAAGTGCGGAGTGGCCGCAGCGGCATGGGCCATGGCCATGAGCGAGACGCCGAGATGACTATTGGAGTGCATGGAAAGCCCGAGACCGAAGGTCCGGCAAATCTTGCCCAGGTGCTGCACCTGCTGCAGGCCGCCCCAGTAATGTGGATCGCACAGAACAACCTGCACTGCGTCTTGCTTTACCGACTCGGGAATATCGGCAAACGAGGTTACGGCCACGTTGCTTGCCAGCGGCGTTGTTATGCCCTCCTTCAGCAGGCCACGGCGTACCTGGGCCATGCCGTCGATGCCGGCGGCTGGGTCTTCGAGATATCCGCCGTTTCCTAACTCCTCGGCCAATGCATTTCCCACGCGGATGGACGTCTCCACAGACCAGGCGCAGTTAGGGTCCATACGCAAAGGCACGGCCGGTCCGAGGGCAACGCGAAGCTGCCTGACAGTTTCTATTTCGATCTCTGGGTCGAGAACGCCGGTCTTGAACTTGATATCGCGGAATCCATACTTGGCGACCATCTGCTTCACTTGCCTGACCAGCGCCTCGGGCGTCAGAGCCTCGCCATATTCATCGGGACGTGCGTCGGCGCCTTCACCGCCGCCGCCTGCGTGTTTGTAGAACGGATACGCCGAAAAAGGAACCGCATCGCGCACTCTGCCGCCAAGCAGATCGCAGACCGGCTTGCCCACCGACCTTCCGATCAGATCAAGAGAAGCAATCTCGAGCGCCGAGTAAAGGCGTGCGGCTGCGTCGAGCGGATTTTCGCCGGGAACATGATAGGTCTGGGAGCGGTCGAAGCTGGTGCCTTTAGGATCGTCTTCGATCATCGGCATGAGCAATCCCGCCAGGCGATATGCGTCAGCTCCTACAATGCGTGGACGCAAGTTCTCAAAACCCTGAGCAATGGCATCGCCGCCGTGGGTCTCGCTGATGCCCGTAATTCCGTCTTCGCTCTTAAGCTCAACAACGGTTCGCAGGGCGTAGGGCGCGTGCAGCCCATAGGAACTCCGCAACGGCGGATCTGCGATGGCAATTGAGTGGACACGCAATTCAGCAATTCGCATTGAATGTATAACCAGAGAAGATTTTAACCGGCTATTCTAAACGGCTGTCCGCTTCGTGGAAAGTTTCGTCACTCTGCGACCAAATTTCCAGACTGAGGCTTTCAAGTATACTTACGAGTTATTCGCAGGTGAAAAGATGGAACTGCACGGTTGCAACATTCTAGGCGCAGAGGCCAGCAAGACAGGAGCCGCAACTTTTCGGGCGATGAATCCCGCAACCGCGGAGGAACTACCTACTGTTTTTCACGAGGCTACAGAGACAGAAGCCGGCCGCGCGCTTCTGCTCGCAGAGCAAGCCTTCGCTGAGTATCGCCACAAATCAGCTGATGAGATTGCGAAATTCCTTGAAACCATTGCTGCGGGCCTCGAAGCCTTGGGCCAGGACCTCATCGCGCGGGCGCACGCTGAAACTGCGCTTCCTGAGCCCCGGTTACTTTCTGAACGCGGCAGGACCGTCGGCCAACTCAAGATGTTTGCGACGTTGGTTCGTGATGGTTCATGGGTTGATGCCCGCATTGACCGCGCCGACCCCAGCCGGACGCCAGTGCCCAAGCCCGACTTACGAAGGATGCTGGTTCCTGTGGGACCTGTCGTCGTGTTTGGTGCCAGTAACTTTCCCCTGGCCTTCTCCATCTGCGGAGGTGACACAGCCTCGGCGCTGGCGGCAGGGAATCCGGTTGTTGCCAAAGCACACCCGGCGCATCCGGGTACATCAGAGATGGCGGCCCGGGTCATCCAGAAAGCGGCCCGCGATTGTGGCATGCCGGCAGGCGTCTTCTCCATGGTGCACGGCGCTAAACCTGATGTAAGTGTGGCGCTGGTGCGCCATCCCTCAACTCGTGCAGTTGGTTTCACCGGTTCACTACAGGCAGGGCGGGCATTATTCAATGCCGCCGCCGGCAGACCTTTACCCATTCCTGTTTTTGCCGAGATGGGAAGCATCAATCCTGTCTTTGTGCTGCCCAACGCTTTGAAGCAACGAGGAGCCCAATTGGCCCAAACTCTGGCAAAGTCGGTGACTCTAGGGGTTGGCCAATTCTGCACCAAGCCTGGGCTGGTGGTGGGCTTGGAGGGCATCAACCTGGATGAATTCAGGCAAAGTGTGGGCGCTGGTGTGAGTTCAACTCCTTCCGGCACCATGCTCCATGCGGGCATTGCCGCACGTTATGGCACTGAATGCGAGAAGAGGTTGCGCATTCCAGACCTGCAGCCGGTCGGGCCGACTCCGGGCGCGGCGCAAGACAAATCCAAGACTCAGGTGCAAGCCGCAGTGTTCACAACCCGGGCGCAATCTTTCCTCAAGAATTCTGAGTTGCATGAGGAGATTTTTGGTCCCTCCACATTGATCGTGAGCTGCGAATCGGGCGCACAACTGGAAGAGATTGCGCGCAGCCTGGAAGGCCAGCTCACGGTTTCTGTTCACGCTACCGAACAGGACTTGAAAGAGTACGCCGGCCTA
>DASREY010000222.1:0-11469 GCA_035651775.1 Terriglobales bacterium | reverse complement strand
TTGACGGCGGCAGCAGCGGGGTCGATAAGGCCGGCGGGAATGCTGGTGGTTGTGTTGGTGGCGCCGTCAATCACGGTTACGTTACCGCTGTCTTCGTTGGCTACATAGATCTTGTTCGTCACCGTATTGACGGCGATGAGAGTCGGCCTGCTTTCGGTGCCGACGGTCGACGCTAGATCGGTTGCGCCATCAATGATCGTTACGTTGTTGCTCTTAATGTTGGCAACGTAAACAGTGTTGGTCACCGGGTTGACAGCGATCGCGATAGGACTGTTTCCGGCCGCGACGGTGCTGGTGGCGTTGGTTACACCATCAATGACCGTGACATTGTTGCTGCCATTGTTGGCGACGTAGATTTTGTTGGTGGCAGGATTCACGGCCACGCTTTCGGGAGCGGTTCCGGCCTGAACCGTCGTGGCATTGTTGCCGTTATCAATCACCGTCACGGTGTTACCGTCGGAATTGGACACGTAAACTTTGTTGGTGACTGGATTGACAGCCAGACCGTAGGGGCCGTTTCCAGCGGAGACTGTGACCGTAGCGTTCGTGGCGCCGTCGATCACGGTGACATTATTGCTGCCGTGATTACTTACGTAGATCTTGTTGGTATTGGGGTTGACGGCGATTGCTTCGGGAGAGCTTCCAACATTGACGGTGGTCGTGGTGTTGGTGGCGCCGTTAATGACAGTCACATTGTTGCTCGCCGCGTTGGCAACGTAGATCTTGTTGGTTACCGGATTCAGGGCCAGCGTCTGAGGCGCCGTTCCGACAGGAACCATAGACGTCACGGTTTGTGCATGGGCTGCCGCCGCCGTCAGCAAGATTAGACTGACAGCCGTCAGGACTGACAACCAGCGTGATGTCCTTTTTTCTCTGCTAAACGCGAGAATCGTGCTTCGATCTTGCGTTGCCATAACTTCTCCTCGAAAAAGCTTCCTTCTCGTGCTTACACTCGCCTCACGGTTTCTGCGCCTGACGCACGTACTGCGAGGCGTGCGTCAGGCAAACCGTTTCCCACTACTGCACCGTCAGAACTACGGAAGCGCTGTGGCTCAACTGTCCTGAGGTTGCCGTTACAGTGATCTGATAAGTTCCGGCCGGCGTGCCCCCGGTCTTGCTTGGCTGAAGGGCTTTGCCACCGCAACCAGTTAAGAAAATCAGCAGGAGTATCAGCGTCGCGAATGCAGGTAAAAGCATTTTCTTGCGGCGCGAGGCCTTGCCGGCAAAGACCACAGAGACCATCATTCCCAGGAGAGAGACGAGGCCGGCCTTCCCCAGAAAATCTGAGCGGCCTCGCCATTCTCCTGGCGGCGTGATCGCAGCGGTCGTGACCGGCGCCGAAGTCTGAAGGGTCATGGTTGCATTGACAGCAGTTGCACCGACTGAGACGGGATTGGGTGAGATCGAACAGGTTGTGAGCGCAGGCGCTCCACTGCAGGCAAGAGAAACGTTGCCGGTAAATCCTGCCGCGGGAGTTACGGTAAGGGTGTAAGTCCCCGTGCCTCCGGCCTGGACTGTGGTGTTAAGCGGTGATGCTGCCAATGTGAAATCGGGCTGAGCAGTAATAGCAGTCACGGCGGTTGTGACGCTGGCAGAGTTATTGTTGGAGTTTGGATCAGTCTGATTCGAGATCACGCTGACCGAATTCGTGATCGAAGGAACAGCGCCGGCAGTTGGAGTAATGACCACTGTCGCCGTAGCGCTGGCTCCGCTGGCCAGGGTTCCAGCTGTGCAGACGATCTTGCCCGATGCCGGAGGAACGCAACTCCCCTGGCTTGCGTTGGCTGAAACGAATACGAAAGCAGCAGCAGGAGGAAGCGTATCGGTCAGAGTCACTCCGTTTGCAGGCGAGGGGCCATTGTTGGTGACGATGATGGTGTAGGTGAGATTGGTTCCTACCTGTACGGAATTGGCCGAGGCGGTCTTGGTCACGGCAAGATCGGCCACCGGATTGACCGTGGTCGTGACCGAGGCCGAGTTGTTGGCAGGCGTCGGGTCGGGCTCCGTGGCGGTGAGGCTCGCGGCGTTGGTCACCGAAGGCGCGGCTATAGCTTGCGGCTTGACCACAATCGTCGCTGTTGCGTTTGCACCATTGGCCAATGACCCTAGATTGCAGGTGACCGTTCCGTTGGCTTGCGAGCATGAGCCTTGGCTGGAATTGGCGGAAACAAAGCTCACGGTTAGCGGTAAAACGTCAGTGATGAGCACGTTGGTTGCGCCGCCGGGGCCGTTGTTGGTGGCGGTGAGCGTATAGGTCAGATTGCTTCCGACATTGACGGGATTCGGCGCACCGGATTTCGTGAGTGACAGATCTGTCGCCTGGCCAACTACATTGACGGTTGCCGTCGCCGAATTATTGGCGGAGTTCGTGTCATTGCCGGTTGAGGTTATGCTCCCCGTGTTGGAAAGTGAACCGATCGCGGTCGGTTTGACCGTGAGCGTGATAGATGGATCATCATCGCTGGGGATGGTCGGCCTGGTGCAGGTGACGTTCCCGGTCGCCCCCACGGCAGGAGTGCTGCAGGACCAGCCGAGCGACGTAACCAGAGAAACAAATGTTGACGGAGTGATCGAATCAGACAAGCTAACTCCAGTGGCGGTATCAGAAGCAACCGGATTGTGGACTACCACGGTGTAAGTCAGATTAGTGTTTACCGTCACCGGATTCGGTGAGGCGGTATTGGTGACCGAGAGATCGTAGGTCGAAATTGCTCCACCGGAAGGAGCTTCAAAGGCGCCGATATCGCATCCTGTGCCCACCGGGCGCGCCACGCCGCGCTCATCGGTCGCCCCGCAAGATGTGCCACCGCTGCCAGGGGAACCGGGATCTCCGGCGTCGAGCGCCGGGCTGCCCAGCAGTGCAGCTTGGGTGGTGATGATGCTGGTGTGACCGGTCGAACCTGCGGTCTTGCCGCTGTTTGCTCCGGGATTGCCCAGAACGGGATCGATGGGGGCGGCGCTGGTTCCGATCTGGTCCCCGGCCGCAGGGGTGATCGAGCAGCCGCTGACGCCGATGATGTTGTGTCCTTGCGAGGCCAGAGTGCCAGAGCAATCTGAAAACGTTCCACCGTGGTAGTTAAGAGCGAGAATCGAGTTCCAGATCAAGTCGCCGCTGCCGCCGGCAATGCCGCCGCCCGCCCCATTCGTCGCGCTGTTCTGGCTCATGGTGACATTGTTTAGTCCAAGGCCATTCCCAGATTGGATCGCGCCACCATCCAGCGCTGCGGTGTTACCCCAAAATGTCGAGTTGTTGATGCCGCTGGAGCCGGCGAGCAGCGCGCCACCGCTGCCATTCGAGCGGTTGCCCAGGAAGGTGCTGTTTACGATTGCGACGCCGTTCTCGCTGATGGCTCCGCCACCAGAACCGTTCGAACCATTGACGGAGTTGTTCTGGAACAGGCTGTCGGCGATCGTGCCTCCGCTCAACGAGAGGGCGCCGCCGGAGCTATTGACATCGTTCGCCGAATTTCCACTGAAGACGCTGCGGGCAATGAGTGTGGCAAACGAACTGCCTGGACCCGCTACAATCGCTCCGCCTCCGCCGGTTGCCGTTGAATTATTTGCAAAGGTGCTGTCGGTGACCTGAACCCCGCAGCCTCCCTGCGCGCAGAACAAAGCGCCGCCACCGGTGCCAGCCGTGTTCCCTGAAAAGAAGCTGTTGCTGACAATGGCTTCGCCGCTAATCGCGCCACCGGAGGCGGCAGCGGTATTGTTGGTAAAGGTGCTGTCGGCAATCGTACCGCCCCCCCCAATCGCTCCGCCATTGCCGTTGACCGTGGCCGCGTTGCTGTCAAAAATGCATCGGTTCACCGTCAGAGCAGCAGGACCGCCAGAGGTCGGGCCGCCGATGTTAAGAATCGCGCCGCTACTCGATGCCTGGCTTCCATTGCGAAGAGTTAAGTCGTTCAGTGTGAGGTGGCCGGAGTTCTGGCGATTGTCAAAGAAGGCGAAGTTCGGTGTACCGTTGGCGCTTGAACGGACGATGATAGTGGTCGCGGCCGACGCGCCGTTGATCGTAATATCGTTCTGAATTCCCGGCAACCCGAAAGGAAGACCAAAGCTGCCGTTGTTATCCACGCTGCCCAGCGAGTAAGTTCCGGCAGGAACATTGATGGTGTAGGGCGCTGTCGCCACGCCGCTGATGGTGCAGCCATCAGTATTGCCGTTCGTGTTCGCCGAGATAATGGCCGCACCCAGAGTGCAAACCGCTGACGTGCCGGCACCCCGCTGCGCCGTCGAGTTCACGGTGATGGTCCCCGCCGCGTGGGCGAGATCGATTGGGCCGGCGAAGCCCAGCATGGCGGCCAGGCAGATCATGACCATCCAAAGCCTTACCGTTCTTGGATTATTCGGTGAATGAGCCGCGCTCGCGCCGAATCTTGCCGAAGCCTTGGGACAGATGTAAGAATTTTTCCGTTTCATGATTTCCTCTGAGTTTCCGATTCCAGACCGATGAGAGCGTCTCACCACAAGAGCCTGGTCCTCAATCGTTTTGGTCTCATTCAGTAACGCGGAATTGAGAAGCAAACCGGCTCACAATTTAGGAGTTTGTGCAAAACACCGTAGGCGAAAGACGTGCGTTTCGTGGGAAAACCAGGTCATCGACTTGGAAGAACTTGGCGAAATTCAAGAAGGGCGGGATGAGATCCTCGGCTGGTGCCGTGGCGCCGGCGGTCCACGAAACGACCGGACATCATGAACTCACTACTGTCTGACCCTCACGATTTGCAGTGC
The DNA here is from genome assembly GCA_035651775.1 of Terriglobales bacterium. Taxonomy (GTDB): domain Bacteria; phylum Acidobacteriota; class Terriglobia; order Terriglobales; family Acidobacteriaceae; genus QIAW01. The sequence goes on along the minus strand of DASREY010000222.1, from coordinate 6,735 downwards.
CCTGGCCCAAAAACTGCGAAAATCGGTGCTAAAATACGGGCTAATCCCCACGATATATGCAGGAAAGTCCTAATGAAATCACGCACTTACTGCAACGCTGGCAGCAGGGCGACCGCAAGGCCCTCGATCAGTTGATGCCCATTGTCTATGACGAACTGCGTCGCTTGGCCCGTTACTACCTGAGTGGGGAACGCACGGAGCACACGTTGCAGCCGACCGCGCTGGTCAATGAGGCTTACCTGAAGCTGGTAGACCAGCGCACCGCGAAGTGGGCTAACCGGTCGCAGTTCTTTGGAGTTGCCGCCAACATGATGCGGCGGATTCTGGTCGACCACGCGCGCGAAAAAAACGCCGACAAACGCCGCATGATGAAAAATGCCGTGTCGCTCGACGAAGCTCTCAGCGTCCCTGCGGCCGAAGACCTCAACCTGGTTGCGCTCGATGAATCTCTGAATGCGCTGGCTTCGGTGGATGAAGGCAAGTGCAAGATCGTAGAGCTGCGCTTCTTCGTGGGGCTGCCCGTGCCTGAGGTGGCCGAGGTGCTCGGCATGTCTGAGGCAACGGTGAAGCGGGAGTGGTCGTACGCCAAGGCCTGGCTCCATCGCGATATGTCGCAGCGAGCAGAGGCGTGAATCCTGCCGACCGAAAAACTGTAGAAGATATTCTAGCTGCCGCCCTGGAGTTGCCAACCCATGAGCAAGCGGCCTACGTGGAACAATCCTGCACCGATTCCCCGGAGATCAAGAAAGAAGTCGAAGAGCTGCTGGCGGCTTATCATGCAGCCGAGAAATGCATTGAGCCGCGTGCGGGAAAGCTTGAGTTGCCGGAAGGCTGGGACGATTCCTTTTTGGGAACGCGCGTCGGGATGTATAAGCTCGTCGAGCGCATCGGCGATGGCGGTATGGGGACCGTCTACCGCGCCGAGCGCGATGACGGCGAGTTCAAGCAGATCGCCGCTATCAAACTCGTCCGGGCGGGCTTGCACGATCATGAGCTGCTGCGACGGCTCCGCGGTGAACGCCAGATTCTGGCATTGCTCGAGCATCCGAATATTGCGCGCCTGCTCGACGGCGGGGTCACTTCTGGCGGCCGGCCCTACATTGTGATGGAGTACATCGAAGGCGCGCGCATTACCGACTATTGCAAAAGCAATAATCTGAACATTGCGCAGCGGCTGGCGCTGTTTCGGCAAATCTGCTCGGCGGTGCATTATGCGCACCAGCACCTGGTGGTACACCGCGATATTAAGCCGTCGAACATTCTTGTCGGGAAAGACGGAATTCCCAAGCTGCTCGATTTCGGCATCGCCAAGATTCTGGATAGCTCTGTTGTCGGGTTTGAAGGAAATTCACTCACGGGATTGAATCCGATGACGCCCGAGTACGCCAGCCCGGAACAAATTCAGGGCAAGGCTCTCACTACAACGACGGATATTTATTCCTTGGGTGTGCTGCTCTATGAACTGCTGACATATCAGAGGCCATACAAGACGGCAGAGAAAACGCCACAGGAGATCGCTCGCCTGGTCTGTGACAGCGAGCCGCAGAAACCGAGCACGGTTGCAACGGCTGCTTCGAAAAAATCGAAGACAACGGGAGCATTGGATCCCATCTCCGGTGATCTGGATCACATTGCTATGAAGGCGATGCGCAAAGAGCCGGGCGAGAGATACGCATCAGCCGAAGAATTGTCTGCCGATGTCGGGAGTTATCTCGCTGGCTTGCCGGTGCAAGCGCGAGAGGGCTCCTTTCGCTATCTTGCAGGCAAATTTGTTGCGCGGCACAGGGCCGTGGTGGCGCTTTCTGCTGCGCTGTTCGTGGCGTTGATTGCAGGATTGGTTCTGGTTTCCTGGGAGGTGCACATAGCGCGCCTCGAACGGGCCAGGGCGGAGCGGCGATTCAACGATGTGAGAAAGCTGGCCGGTTCCCTTATTTTCGAGATCCACGACGGTGTTGCCAATCTTCCGGGGGCCACTCCGGTGCGCGAGGTGATTGTTCAGAGAGCAGCAGAGTATCTGGATTCCCTCTCGAAGGAATCGGCCGGCGATACCGGCTTGCAAATGGAGCTGGCCGCCGCTTATATGCGGCTGGGAAAGGTACAACTCAGCAGAGCTTCTGCCAGTCTCGGCGACCGGCCAGGTTCCATTGCCAGTTACCAAAAGGCAGAAGCTCTTTTGCGGTCGGTCCTGTCTCGCGATCCCTCGAACCTTGAGGCGCGTACGAATCTGGCCGCCTGTTATGGGCACGATGCTTTGCTTTACGATCCTCGTTCTCCACAAGCCGAAGCTGCTGCGAGAGAAGACTTGAAAATCTCCGAGATACTGGCTCAACAACGACCCAAGGATGAAGCTCTTCAATCGAACCTTGCAGCCGCGTTGCATGTTGTTGGAATTACGTTAGCGGCCAAGCCGGAGCAGCCTCTCTATTTCGCAAGAGAGTTGGCAATTTACGAGAAGTTACTGGCTGGGCACCCCGACAGCTTTGAGTTCCAACGAGACACCGCCCTGGCACAGAAGTATCTCGGGAGCTATTATCTGGAATATGGCCCGAAAGACAACTGCTTACGATATTTTCAGGCGGCTCTTGAATTGGACCGGAAACGCGCAGAAGCAAATCCGAATAATGCCCAAGCGCAGCTCGACGCTACCTTCGATCTAAGCGAGATCGGATCCTATTATTTTTACGAACGCCAAGACCCGGAGGCGGCCTTGCAGAATTTTCAGCAGGCCCTCCAAATCCGCCGCAAGCTGCTGCATCTCGATCCTGAGAACCACACCTTGCAGGGGCGCGTGGTGTTTTTATTGGGCAAGATCGGCGACGTCCTTTTTAAGATGGAAAAGGTGGACGAAGCCCTGGAATACTATCGTTCCGAGGAGGGCCTGGCGGCATCTTTGGTTGCGAAGGATCCGGATAATGAGTCCAATCGCAGCACTCTTGGTAGCGCCTACTATGGCATCGGCGAAGTCGAGGACTTCCGGGCGTCCCATTTCAATCGAAGAGAACGGCCGGAATACAAAAAACAGGCGTGTGTCTTTTATCGTAAAGCTTACGAGCAATGGCGTCCCACCAAGGATCTTGACAAGACACCAGCTGCAAAGAAAACACTCGACGACGTGACGGGAAAAATCGCGCACTGCGCGAAAAGCTCGCTCTGAGCGGAAAAGCGTCGCTTGCGACGATCGCAAAGCCCATCCGAACGTGTTTTCGATGCCGGAGCTGTGAGCTAGACCCGACGCATTCGCCAGATACAAATGTCGACAAACGGTACAACCAAAGCTACTGCTCGTGCTGGTTGATTCTTTTGACGCCTTTGATCTCCTGGATTACGCCTCTGCGCAGCCCTGCATCCGGCGCTGCACCTGCTGGTTACCATCTGAAGCCCGCGGTTATCGGGATCATACGGGTAGGAATCGAACCCGTATCCGCATAGTGATACCTGCCTTCGGCAAAGAATTTCACCCCGCTTTCACCCAGCTTGAAATCGAGTCCCGCTCCCAGGCTTCCACCAACTCCACTGCGCTTGATAGTACCGAGCCTTATGTCTCGCTGCACAAGAGTGTTGAAGAACGCTCCGAAGAATGGATCAAAGATTAAGACGGGCACAAGAGTAGGATTTGTGAAATCAACCGCCCGGCGATAGTATCCGACACCGCCGACGACGTAAGGATCAATCATGCTGTCAGGAAAGAATCGTACTTTAGGATCCACAGTCAATGACCACACATGCGCAGTTCCGCTCGGCACCTGAGCCTCATTAAGGACTTTGCGGCTGACGCCAACGCCGTTGTAGGTATAGTCAAGAGATGCTGCGATGTGGGGTGTAAAGTTGTATCCACCTTCCACGCGGGCATTCCAGCCATTTTCCAGGCGCGTATGGATCTGTCCAGACAACGCAGAAAATCCTCCCCCAATGTCGAATGTGGCCTTGTGCCAGTCCTGGGCCCAGCCATAGATGGAAATGCAAACCAGCATCGTTGCCAAAACCATGAGCTGTATCAAAGTTCTTAAGTATGAATGTTTCTGTTGCTCCGTACTTAGTCTATCTTTTCTTTCCATGATCTCCTCACGTTGAGAATTGTTGCGTGGCTGGCCTTGCTCCCTGCCGTCTGACTTAAACAGAACTCTTCGTCCTACGACACTCGGATGCTCATGCCACTAATATTCTGGGATGCTTGCGCGCGATAATGGTTTCCTAATTTGGAATGCCAAGGGCTGCCTTCATTCATAAAAATTATTTGTGAGTAGAGGGCCACATTGCGATCACACATCTAACACTAAGTCACCCGGCCATGAAGGTCTTTTCTACAACTTTAGTGCTAACCGGCTATTAGTTTTTGGAGGAGCACGGCTTCAGGGATTGCGAAAAAAACTCGCGCATGGGCAGCTTGCGTCTTTGCAACCGTGGACCTCGACGGCGTGCCCGATAAATCCAACCATATCGATGGGGCTTGTTACCGTTTGCCTGAAGTTGGCTATGTTAGAGGCAGGCGAAAATCTCACAGGTAGTACTTGGAACGGTTGACTGTCATTGACACCACGTTTTTCAAAATCTCTCTCTCAGCAGGACCTGCTAGTGTCCTCTCCTGGAACGGATCAATCTTCCGATATCGAAAGACAGACTGAAGGTAACACTGCTGAAGTCATAGGTCATGCTGCGTGCATATCCAACCTCAACATGCCAGAACTGGCTGGGTTCGAAGCCGACCCAGGAGTCGAAGCCGTTTTCTCGCGTGAGTCCTGTTCCTGTGGTAACGGATGCAAGTTCGAAAGGCCGGTTAGGGTTCCCCTGGCCAGCGTTGCCGGTGTGACCGGGAGCGTTAGCGCTATTGCCGTGGTTAGCGTTGCCATTGTTGCCCTTACCGTTGTTGCCATTGTTGCCTCTACCATTGCCGTTGTTGCCCTGACCGTTATTGCCATTGTTGCCTTTACCATTGCCGCTGTTGCCCTGGCCGGCATTACCATTTTGATCTTGCCCGCTCTGATCGGGCAGAATCACCTGGCTAAAGACCGTCTGGCTTCCAGAGGGGAGAATCTGATAAGCCGAGGCACCTACTGAGAAGTGACGCCCCAGGTAATAACTGGCGCCCTCTTCCAGATGGCCGACTACGCCCAGCGAGGTAAAAGGGCGCGTCACCAGCGGCGTGTCTGACACAGAGTTGGCCAAGCCGGCCCCAACAAAGGGCGTGATGCGATGAAAAGTGTATTCGAAGCGATTGGACCAATCTACATTCGCCCGTCCGGTGCTGTATCCCTTTTTGGTGCTGCCGGTAGGGGCAGCCCCTGTAATCGTAGACGTGAAATTCCATTCGTCATGAGGCAGTCGAAAGGCCAGCACTAAATAGATATTGCCAATGCCGTCATTAGTCCTGCGGACGGATGTACCCGTGGTCGAAACCAGACTGTTATCGAGAACGCTGCTGTAATAGACCGGGACCCCGGTAAACACGCCAAAGTGCTTATTGAAATCGTAGCCCAGAGTGGAATCGAGCCGCAGGAGCTTATTGGAAGAATTAACCGAGCCCTGAAAACTTTCAATTGCCGTAAGTCCCTTTTCCAGATCAACCTGACCCAGGGCAGGCACGCTGATTGCCAGCGCAATGATCCAATAGAGAAACTTGAAACCACAAGATTTCATTACCGCTCTCCAATCATGATGGGCTGTTTTGCGGTGAATACCGCCACTAGCTTACAACTTTTCAAGAACATCAGAGGCCTTTTTCTTTGGTGGCGGAATGCAGGAGATGAGCGGAGGAATCAGCAAATTTTGCGCGCAACGCTGATTCTGACTGGTGAAAAAGCGGGTTTCGAAACTTGGAAGCACCCGGAAGGCCGATGTACTTTCGCGTCGTTCACATTCGAATCGGTTTCGCAATTGTTGCAAGAAAAAAGGAGCATAGAGCCTATCACTCTATGCTCCCTGGCTCAGTACCTCTCTCTCTTAGGTACTTTGCCGAGACTCCTATATATTTTCTAAAGCTGGTTCCACGCGGCAGCGCCTGGATCGTAAGACCAGAGTTGAATGCGGCCTGCCGGGTTCACCGAAACGGCCTGCCATTTTCCCAGCGAAGATTGGAAGTAAGTCGCAAAAGCAATGTCCCCTGCCTGGGTGCTGCAAACCTTGCCTCCGGTAACAGACATCACTGCGCAAGGCATTCCGCGTGGCCCGAAGACCGGCGGATAAGCCAGAGCGTTGCCGCCATTGTTGGGAAATACTTTTCCCAGCAAGTCATTTGTGGCGGGCGCCCCAGCCTGGTCCCATACAACATCGGAGCCAAGCATGACCATCGGTTCTGGGGCGGCATAGGCGCTTACGGGGTTGATATTGGTGTCTGCTGTATCTACGTAAGCGATCAGATCGCAGGATGCCATGCACGAAGCGTCAAAGAACTGGATTCCGGTTGCGTGATAGGTGTTGCTGGTTGCCGCTGTGAGCCGTGCTCTTTGCAGAATATCGGCATAATTTCTTGTGGCTTTTTGCAGGTGAATGCCATCCACCGCACTCTTGTACACGGGTATCGCAATCCCGGCAATCACCAGGACAATGCCAAGCACAATCATCAATTCGATTAATGAAAACCCTTTTTGCAGACGCATATCTCTACCTTTCATTCCCGCATTGCGTCGGAATTTCCATGAAAGCTGTTCCCATTCCCTGATGATTACAAAAGCGGCGCTGCTTTTTCCTGCGTGGCAGCGCCGCTGTTTGCGGGTGCGGACCTACCTGCTGTAACTACTC
>DASREY010000221.1:0-17720 GCA_035651775.1 Terriglobales bacterium | reverse complement strand
CGATCTGCTTTACCTCACCTGCTTCGCCGCAGTCATGTTGACCGGGGCCACGCTCTTGTTCAAACGAACGCTGTAAAAGTAAACTGAAGTGATGAGCCTGCTCGACGCGCAACCGGTAGACGAACTCCGCGAAAAACGCCGCCGCATTAAAATTGGCCTCGCCATTTTTGCGGTGCTGCTGCTCGGCCTTCTCTGGTGGGATATGCGCTTCTGGCCGGAAGAGCATACCGTCAATAAATTTTTTGCCGCTATTGAATCCCAGAACTTCGAACAGGCCTATAGCATCTGGATGGCAGACCCCAACTGGAAACAGCATCCGCAGAAATACGAACGCTACGGTTACAACGATTTCTATCGTGACTGGGGCCCAGGCGGGGAATACGGTGAAATTCACAGTCACAAAATCGAACACTCGTCCAATGGCAGTGGCAACATAGTCGGCGGCGGCTCCGGCGTGGTCATTGAAATTCAGATCAACGGACGCCCGGTGACGATGAACCTGTGGGTGGAAAAGAAGGATAAAAGTATTTCGTATCCGCCGTAAAAGCAATTAGCACCTAGCAATTGGCATTTGGCCCCTAACTTTAATAACTACCGAAGTATGTCCACTTTTTGGCTGACCTTTGATGCTTTGAAGTGCACCCCTCAACGGAGTCACGGAGCTTCATGGCTAAATGCTAACTGCCACGCCACTTGCTCTAGGGGCTGATTGCTGAATGCTATTTCACAGCATTCAGCGTCTTCTGCAACGAAGCCTCATCTTCCACATTCAAACAACTCTTTGACCGGTCGATCTGGCGCATGAGGCCAGAGAGAACTCTGCCGGGGCCAACTTCCACAAAAGTTTCAGCGCCCAACTCCATCAGCTTTTGCATCGAGTTCACCCATCGTACCGCGCCTGTCACCTGATGGATCAGCGCCTGGCGGGCGTCCATAGGGTCAGTTGTCGGTTCGGCATCAATATTTTTAACCAGCGGAAACTGTATAGGGCGAAAATTCAGCTTCTGCAAATCCGCCGCCAGCCGGTTTTGCGCAGGCTGCATCAGCGCACAGTGAAAGGGCGCGCTCACGGCAAGCATGACCGTCTTTTTTGCGCCACGAGACTTGGCCAGCTCCACAGCGCGTTCCACGGCTGCTTTGCTGCCAGAGATCACGGTCTGCTCCGGCGAATTCAGGTTAGCAGCAGAGCACACATCGCCCGCTGCGGATTCCTGGCAGATCATCTGTACCTGTTCCCCCGGCATGCCCAGGATGGCAGCCATCGCGCCTTTTCCCACCGGGACCGCCTCCTGCATGTAGCGGCCGCGATTGCGCACTATGCGGACTGTATCAGCGAAATCCAGTGCGCCTGCCGCAACGTGCGCGGAATATTCTCCCAGGCTGTGTCCGGCGACAAAGGCGGGCGTGATGCCTTTTTCACGCAGCACGCGAAAAGCAGCAACAGAAACGGTAAGAATCGCCGGTTGGGTGATCTCGGTAAGCTTCAGCTTTTCTTCCGGACCTTCGAAACATAGTTCGGAGAGCTTGTAGCCCAAGGCCGCGTCGGCCTCATCGAAGATTTGCCGCGCAACCGGATAGGTGGCAGCCAGCTCTCTTCCCATTCCCACGCACTGAGAGCCTTGACCGGGAAAAAGAAAGGCAAGTTTTAATTTAGCCATAGGTTTCTAGAACATTCGTGCATATTCGAAGTATGAAGGCTTAATTTTTGGGGGTGGCATTTTGGCATTTGGCACTTGGCATCCACGAACATGGTTTAAGCTAAATGCCAAGCGCTGATTGCTTGCGTCAATCCGACGGTGCTGTCAGCACGCCATTTTGCCGCGATAGCTCCTGCGCGATTTTTTCATTGATGCCTGATTTGGCAAACTCAGCAGCTACACGGACGGCGTTTTTAATAGCGTTGGCGTTGGATGATCCGTGGCTCACGATGACAACCCCTTTTATGCCTAGCAGAGGCGCGCCGCCATATTCGGTGTAATCGAGCCGTTTTTTAAAATCAGCAAAGGCGCGGCGTGAGAGCAGGAACCCCATCTGGCGGGTGAGGGTAGCTTCCAGAGATTCCTTCAGCATGGAGCGCACGGTCTCTACCAGCCCTTCCGAGATCTTAAGGGCCACATTGCCCACAAAGCCGTCGCAGACAATCACATCCACTTTGCCGTTATATAAGTCGCGGCCTTCGACGTTGCCGACAAAATTGAACGGGAGGCGGCGCAGCAATTCATAGGCCTGCCGCGTGAGATCGTTGCCCTTGCTCTCTTCTTCTCCGATGGAAAGCAGGCCGACGCGGGGGCGCTGGTTTTGAAAAATAGACCGCGAATAGATTTCGCCCATGACCGCAAACTGTTCTAAATTTTGCGGTTTGGAATCCACGTTGGCGCCTACGTCAATCATGATAGCGGCCCTGCCGGGAATCGTAGTGGGGAACACCGCGGCCAGAGCCGGACGGTCCACGCCGGGCAGCGCTCCCAGCACCATTTTTGCCGTAGCCATGGCTGCGCCGGTGTTGCCTGCGGTCACGAAACCCTGGGCGGTGCCATCCCGCACCAGGCGCAAGCCTACGCGCATGGAAGAGTCGCGCTTGGCGCGGACCGCATGCGCGGCTTTTTCATCCATGCTGATGACTTCGCTGGCCTGAACGATCTCAATGGGCAGCTCGGCGGCTGCGGGGTGGTTGGCCAGTTCGGCCTGAATGGCTTCTGTGCGGCCTACCAGCAGCACGCGGGCATTGCCGTAGCGCGCCGCCTGGATAGCGCCCTCGATTTCAGGGCGAGGAGCGCGGTCTGAACCCATGGCGTCCACGGCAATCGTCGTGCGTGGGCCTGCGGAACCATTAGGAGCGAAAGCGGCACGCGCGAGGGATTCAAGCTTGTCTCCCATCACGCGCGACAGACGCTTCCGCGGTTGCCGAGTGGGTCGCAAATTGCTAGGCCGCCGTTTACTTGGATTCGACTTCTACAACTTCGCGCCCCTTATAGTAACCGCATTTGGGGCAGGCGCGATGCGGCATTTTTTGCTCGTGGCAGTTAGGACACTCCGAGAGCGATTTTGCGGTCAGGAAGTCGTGAGCGCGCCGCTTGGAGGTGCGCGCTTTAGAGTGACGCCGTTTTGGATTAGGCATTGTTACCTCGAAAATCTCCGTCAGCGTTGAACGCCGCGGACTAGTGTTTCAATTTGTTTTTGATCTCTTCCAGCGCGGCCCAACGCGGGTCCGACAGCTGGCTCGAGCAATTGCACGGTTCAAAATTGCGATTGTGTCCGCACTGCGGGCACAACCCTTTGCACTCCTCGCGGCAGACGACCCGTAATGGAATCGCCAGCAGCAATTGCTCTTTGATTACATCTTCCAGCAGCAAACCATTGCCCTGGTAAAACCCAATCTCAGTTTCAGCCTCGCTGATCGACGCCTCATCCGGCCTGATTTCAGCGCCCAGCGGACGATACACCAGATCGAAGCTGCTGCTCACATCTTTCAGCACCGGCTCCAGGCAGCGGGCGCAACGCAGCTCCAGCCGCGTATTCACCTTGCCTACGACCCGGATATCCGGAATGCAGACGGCGCCTTCATGCTCTTCCACCAGCACCGCCCTTCCACTGATCTTGACCGGAGTGGCAGGTCGCAGCTCGGAGCCAAGTTCCAGCGTCCCCGCAGAAAACTCCTCCTGAAAAGGAATTTCATGCAGTTGTAAGTCCTGGATGCTGATGAACATGACAAACCCCGGAGGACGTCCCCTAAACCCACACCCTCCCGGAACGCTCCAATGGAAACATCAGAAGCGGCTGGAATGACTGGGGCAACATCAAAGTATAACGTCCCCAAAGCTGGAGGGTCAAGATTGCATCCGCCGAATTATTAATCCTCGAATGCATCCCTGTCAGCAAGCGATTGCAGACGCTGACAAGTAGCTCACTTCAATGTGATCAGCTCATCGCTTTTTGGATTTACTTCCATGACGACGTCTTTATACTCATCGAACAGGCCGCCATTGTGCATCTGCCATGCAATCGGGCCAGGCTTGCCAGCACCCGGATTCTTGAAATCGAGGACCTCTTGTGCCTTACTGCCAACCGGCTGGGCGACGGCCATGCGAGCTGTTCCCGTTGAAGCATCCGCCAGGATTTCGACCCGGCTCCATTCGTGAGGATCGTTTTTGGGTTTTATCACGGTGGTGAATTCTTCACCGCCGCCATTGTTTTGGCCAGGCCGGTAATCCCAATGCCCGCCATTGGGCACCTGGAACTGGATGCCACCCAGAGCGTCCAGCGGCATTTCGCCCGGCTGCGGACGGGTGCAAAAGATGAGAACGCAGGCTTGATGATCCGGATTCCCCGAAACGTGCCTCATCGTGAACATAAGACGATAGCGGCTATAGTCATTGACAGTGTAGATGACCCCGCGTCCGGCGCCTGTACTGGCCATAGCCCCGTCTTTAACGATCCACCCGGTAAAAGCGCTCTTGGCCAATTCCGTTGGGAAAGCATCTTCAAGAAGCAATCTATTGAGATGAACTAACTCTCGACCTTGTGGATTCTGGTTTAGCAGTTCCTGGGTCTCGGGCCGCAATTGCACGTTCTTAAAACGAGTTTTTTCATACAGGCTTGCGCCTGAAATAATTTTGTTCAGGTTTTTTGCCAACCCCGACCGCACCGGCTTGATGTCTGTAGTGGATGGTGAATATGCGGCCAACCCGCTTTTAACCGGCTCATCGAGTTGGTCGTCTAAAAATGCGGATACGGGGTCTGATTTGTCAGTAAGCTTTTTCGCGAAGCCAGCCAGATCAGCGATATCGCCGCCTCCGAACGAGGTTGCATTATTCTGGACTTGAATCCATCCATCCAGTGTCTTGCCATCGAAGAGGGCGGTGGTTGCGTTCGATTTCTTTTTCGCTTCGCCGGATTTTGTAATAACGCAACCGGCCGCGGCGATAACGGCAGACTTGAGGAATGTTCTTCTGTTTGGATAATTCGTTTCTTTTTCCATAATTGAGCTTCCCAGATTAAAGCGCCCTCGCCTTTTCGAGCAACCCTGACGTTCAATTGCTTTTTGAAACCAGCTCAGGTAATCGGTATGGAGCAACTGGTTCCCCCGCTAGCGTCGGCGGTGATGACCCCTGGTTCGGTGGAGCAGAAACCGCGAAAGCCAGTCTTGCCGGGCTTCTGCGGTACAGCGGTAATGCGGAATTTGTTGATGGGCGTGCCGCTGGTCTGGTCAATAGCAAAGATATAGCCGCTTTTGGCGCAAGGCTGGGCGACGCATTCCGCAGCAAAATCCAGCAGGCCTGCGTGAGCTGAACTGGGAGCCATGCCGGAGGGCGGCGGTTCGAGCTTCGCGACGTCATCCGCAAAACCCGCGCTTGGATACAGTTGCGCGTATTTCAATTGTGCAGCGCCGATGGCGCGCACAGTGGAAACAGCGGAGGCTTCATTGGCGAAGATTTTTCTATCCACGAACCCGGGAAACAACATAGCGATCAGGACCAGCACAACTCCGGTGATTGCCAGCAATTCCAATGAAAAAACAAGCTTCCTCCGCATAGGCAGTACAGCATACTAAAAGGCGGAGCTTCTGGAAGAAGAAAAAAGGGCAGCCCTTGCTGCCCTGACGGAAAGCGAAACTAGACTGTGGGTTCGGTGCCGGTAGGGCGCGTCGCCTGTTGGCCGACGTTCTGTGCTGCGTCGCGAATGGCGGTAATGCCGGCGCGCACCCGTTCTTTGCTCTGCTCCAGGGTCTCGCGCGCTGTATCTGCCAGATCATTGGCGCGTTGCGCAATATTGTTGCGGGTTTCTTCGCCACTCATAGGAGCAAACAAGAGTCCCAATCCAAGCCCAATTCCAAGTCCATACAGAAAACCTTTCATGCTATTTTCCTCCTGATAACGCACTCTAGAAAAGATGCGGGAGAATAGGCAGGGTTGCCATTCGGAGAACAGTTAACTCGAGCGGCTGTACCGGTTTTTCTTTTTTTCCTGGTGCCGCTCCAGCGCAAGCTGGATGAGCCGGCCAATCAATTCCGGATAGGGCACTCCGGAGGCCGCCCAAAGCTTGGGATACATGCTGATTGAGGTGAACCCCGGCATGGTGTTGATTTCGTTGAGGTAGAGTTTGTCGTTATGCGGGTCCATGAGGAAATCTACACGCGCCAGGCCCGAGCATTCGGTCACGCAAAACGCGGCAATCGCCATCTCCTGCACCTGCTTCAACTGCTTTTTCGTGAGCTTGGCGGGAATCAGCAGCTCGGAACCTTCTTCAAGATACTTGGCGGCATAGTCGTAGAACTCTTTTCCCGGCACAATTTCGCCCGCTATCGAGGCTGCGGGCTTTTCATTACCCAGCACCGCGCACTCAATCTCACGCGCCTTTCCTTTCTTTCCCCCAACGCCCTCTTCGATGATGATTTTGCGGTCGTAAGCTGCGGCTTCATCCATTGCGGGAGCTAATTCTTTGGTGTCGTGGGCTTTGGAAATACCGACAGAAGATCCCAGGTTCGCCGGTTTCACAAACAAAGGATATTTCAAATTGCTTTCCACCAGGCGACGAACACTCTTGGCTTCCTGCTCCCAGTCGCTGCGCAGAACTGTTACGTGCTTAACGATAGGCAGCCCTGCGGCGGCGAACAGCCGCTTCATCACATCTTTATCCATGCCGGCGGCCGATCCCAGCACGCCCGCGCCCACGTAAGGGATATCCGCCAACTCCAGCAATCCCTGAATGGTTCCGTCTTCCCCAAAAGTGCCATGCAGCACCGGGAAGATGACGTCCACATGAATTGCTTCCGGCGAGTGGCTGGGCCTGGCGTCGCTTTGAAAGGGCAGCAGCTCGGCCTCTGGGACTGGCGGGACAATCATGGCGCTTCCCGTGGCCAGCACCGCGGCAGTGGAGGTAGCCTGAGGATCGCCGGCCCGCAGATGCTGCGACGATTCTTTGCGGCGCAGCAGGTTTTCAGCGTGGGCCGAGGTGAGCCAGCGGCCGTCTTTGGTGATGCCAATGGGCACCACTTCATATTTGCTCTTATCAATGGCGTCGAGCACCGAGGCCGCTGAGAGCAGCGAAACCTCATGCTCGCCGCTGCGGCCGCCAAACAGGACTCCCACGCGAATTTTCTTCATGACCTCCATAATACAGTTTCGAGTTTCAAGTTTCGTGGAATAGTTGCCACGCTACCAGTTGCCAGCCGCCAGTTTTGAAGACAAAGTACTCACTCACACACTGCTGTTTTCCTTGTAGCTTGTAACTTGTAGCTTGTAACTGCTTTTTGGCTTTGTGATAGACTTTTTTCAGCATCAGGAGCGACCCGATGAATCGGGTCCGGCAACCGGGGCTGGAGACGCCACGGTGCCTGGAATGGAAGAAATTTTCATTCGATGTGCGGAAGTAACATTCCGAAACAAATGTCTCCCTCGTAAGAGCGCACCCGCCCTGATGCCTGGCGGGTATTCGTTTTTATGGGAACGATTGAACCTCCTGGTGCATGCCCACGGAAAGGACATGCATCATGCAAAACCAGAAATCCTCTAGCTCTGCTTCTGCCACTTCTTCGATCGTTGCCTTCGAGGCCGATTGGCACCCTGACCTCGGCTGCAAATTAGAAGTCTTTCCCCGCTCCTTCCCTTTGCTCGATCAGGTGTTTTGGCCCGATCTGGCGTCTTTCCTGCAGGATCGCTGTTCGCGGCAGATGATGTATTACCCTGCCAGCGCAAGCGCATGGTCTGTACAGGTGATCTTTCATGAGAAACAACAGTGCTGGAGCGCGGCTTTGTTTCAAGATGCCGAGGTGGTGCTGCAAAGGTCGGGCGACTCGCTTGCAGCGCTAAGCCAGGAATTGCCAAAATAACCGAAATAAACCCGGCACATGGGCTTATGTACTTGTGCGGCACAGCCGTGCCCGGCTGTTCGGAACTAGTCGCTACATTTTCTCTGAGAGAGCCCGATCCAAAGCCATTTTTTCCTGCATCAGGCGGGCAAGACCCGCCGAGTCCTGCTTGCGTTCTGCTTCGGCGATTTGTGCTTTCAGTGCGCGTTGCTGGCGCTCAAGGCGCTGGCGGCGAAGAGCGTAGACCGCTTGCTGGGCAAGTTGAGATGACAGCTCCTCCTGGGTTTCACTCATCAAGATAGAGGCCAGCAGGCGGCGGTCGCTTTCATTTAAATCGAGGCTCATGGGGTCGTCGGCGCTACCGGAACAAAGCAGCGCATTGATCAGCGCTTCCGACGCCAGCCCCTCGTGCAGGATTTCCGCAGACAGAGCATCATGGATCTGAGCGGTGATCTCATCGCCATTGCGTGAGGTCAGCAGGCGCACCAGGATTTTTTCTGCGTCGCTGACCTGTGGCTCGGCCGGCGCCTTGACCGTGGCGGCGCGCGTGTTCACCGCGTGTTTCAGCTGCTGGCGCAACAGCGCAGAGTCGATCCCCAGCTTTTGCGCCATGTTGGCGGCCAGTTCGTCGCGCTGGATGTTGTTGTGCACGCGTTGCAAATGGGGAAGAAGAAAATTGACCGCCTGCACTTTGCCTTCCGCTGTCTGCACCCGGAATTGGGCGCGTGCGCGCTCCATAAGATAGTCGAAATATTCCGGCGCGCCCTTCATGGCGGCTGCGTATGCTTCTTTGCCGCGTTTGCGGATGTACAGATCCGGATCGTAACCCGCTTCCAGCGTCATTACCTTGATGCGGAAATCTTCGGCTACCAGCAGCCCGAGAGAACGCTCTGCCGCGGCCGCCCCAGCGGTATCAGGATCGAAGTTCACGATGATCTTCTTGCTGTAGCGCGCCAACAACCGCACCTGGTGCTCTGTAAATGCAGTTCCCGAGCTGGCAATCACGTTACGGAATCCAGCAGCAAAAACCGAGATGCAGTCCATTTGCCCTTCCACCAGGATGGCGTAATCGAGCTCGCGAATGTGCTGCCGGGCGCGGTCCAGGTTAAAAAGCACGCGCGATTTGGAATAGATGGCGGTCTCGGGTGAATTCAGATATTTCGGTCCGGCTTTTTCGTCGGTGCTCAACGTGCGACCGGTAAAAGCGATGACTTTGCCGGCCTCGCTGGCAATGGGGAACATGATGCGATTGCGGAACTTGGAATACAGTGGGGCCTTGTCGCCGCCCTCGGGCTTCCAGGAGAGCAGGCCCGACTCCTTCAGAGTCTCTTCATCAAAATTATTCTTGAGCCGGTCGCGCAGCACGAAGCCCGATTCGGGCGCGTAACCGATGCGAAACTGCGCGATGGTCTGCTGGTCCAAACCGCGTCCGGTTAAATATTCGCGAGCCGAAGCGGCTTCGGGCTTCAGCAGTTGCTCCTGAAAAAAAACGCATGCCTGTTCGTGCATGTCGATCAGCGCGCCGCGCAGGCGGGCCTCTTTCGCCTCCGCCGGGCTGGCAGGGGTTTGCCGGGGGAGCGCAATGCCCAGCTTTTGAGCGATGGCCCGTACTGCTTCAGGAAACGTAATATTCTCAATCTTCTGTACGAAACTAAAAACGTCGCCCGAAGCCCCACAGCCGAAGCAGTGGTAGAACTGGCGTGTAGCGTGCACGGAAAATGACGGGCTCTTTTCGTTGTGGAAGGGACACAACCCGCTGAAATTCTGGGCCCCAGCCTTCTTCAATTTCACATAATCACCGACAATGCGGACAATATCGGCTTGCTGTTTGACGGTGTATGCGAAATCGCCGGGGTTAGCCATCGGGATTTCAGTGTAAACCCAGAGCTTCTCTGTGTCTCTGTGACTATGTTGAGAAAATCACCTTTACACCCGCAACTCTACTACCGTTGCTCCCGCCCCGCCTTCGTTCTGGGGAGGCTCAATGACCGATGTAACGTGAGGATGCTCGCGCAGATATTGGCGCAGGGCTTTGCGCAAGATGCCCATGCCGCTGCCGTGCACAATACGCACGCGCGGCAGGCCGGCGAGGAAGGCGCGATCCACGAATCTTTCCACTCGCCGCGTGGCTTCTTCTACGTTTTCACCGATGACATTGATTTCCGAAGGGGCAGATTCGTCTTCCTGCGCAACCTGGACCGAGACGCCTTTGCGATTGCGGGCGGCCTGCAAAGGGTTGTCCCCCGCCCGGCTCATAACTTCGGCAATGTCTTCGCGAGGGATTTTCATTTTCATCGCGCCGACCTCAACTTCGAAAGTGTGGTCATCCACCCGGCGCTTGATGACGCCTGCGCGGCCCAGCGATTTTAGCTTGACCGTGTCCCCCTCGCTCACCTGGGTTACCAGGCCAGGACGCGAGTTGGGATCACCCGCATCCGCTCCCGTCCGATGGGCGACAATGGTTGAGTCAAACTGCTCTTTGAATTCACGGCGCATTTTGGCGATGCGCCGCTCAGATTCCTTGGAAAGCTTTTGCGCCGCCGCGCGGTCTTGCACGGCGCTGACCACTTCGCGGGCGCGATATTCAAAGTCGCGCAGCACAGATTCCAGCTTCTTTTCCATCTCCTGCACTTTAGCGCGCTGCTCGCGCAGCCCTTCGCGCTCCAAACGGTTTTTTTCCTGCTCGACCTCTTGTTCACGTGAGCGCAGTTGTGTGCGTTCAGCTTCGAGGTCGCGCAAACCGGAGTGCAGTTGATCGAGGAAGTGGGCGATGTCTTCCGTCTGGGTCGTCAGGCGCGCGCGCGCGGCGGAGATAATCGCTGGGTTCAATCCCAGGCGGCTGGCAATATTGATGCCGGCTGAGGCGCCGGGCACGCCTACGCGCAGATGATACGTTGGCTGCAGCGTACGCTCGTCGAATCCCACTGACGCATTCAGCACGTTCGGAGTATTGGCGGCATAAACCTTCAACGATGTGTGATGGGTAGAGATGATGCTGGTGCTTCCTAACTCCAGAAAGTGCAGGGCAATGGCTACGGCCAGGGCCGCGCCTTCTTCCGGGTCAGTGGCCGAACCGAGTTCATCCAGCAGCACCAGCGATTGCGCAGTCGCCCGGCGAGAGAGCGTGTCAATATTGGTGACGTGCGCCGAAAAGGTTGAAAGATTTTGCTCGATGGATTGGTAGTCGCCAATATCGGCCAGCACAGAATCAAACACCGGTAATTGCGCGCGCAGGGCTGGGACCGGGATGCCCGATTGAGACATGAGGGCCAGCAACCCGACCGTTTTCAGCGCAACCGTTTTACCACCGGTATTCGGGCCAGTGATGACGATCTGGCGCATTGGCTCTGCAAGTTCCAGGTTCAGGGGAATAACCGGAACGTTCTTCATTCTCAGATTGCGTTCCAGCAACGGGTGCCTGGCTTCTTCCAGGAAAAGGCCGCTTGCCACCAGCGTGGGGGCGGTGCAGTCATAATCCTGCGCGAAGCGCGCTTTCGCAAACTGCAATTCAAGTTCAGCCAGAACAGCGCCGGCTGTGGCTACTTCGCCGGCTCGCTGCCCGATTTCACCAGTCATTTCGACGAGGATGCGATGGATTTCAGCCAGTTCCTCTTCCAGCAGGCGCACCAATTCGTTGTTCTGCTCAATGGTCTCCAGCGGCTCCACAAAAACGGTTTGCCCACTTGAGCTGGCGCCGTGGATAACGCCATTGATGCGGCGCTTCTGCTCCACCTTGACGGGGATAACAAAGCGTTCACCCCTGATCGTAATAAGCTCTTCCTGCGCGGCTCCGCCTTCCGAGAGCCGCCGCAGATATCCGCGCAGAGAATCTTGAATGGAGCGTTTTTGTTTTTCTGTTTCGCGGCGGATGCGCGCCAACTCAGGCGAAGCGCGGTCGTCAAGCGTGCCATCGGGCAGGATCTTGTTGCGGAAGTAGCGCAGCAAATCGGTGAAATCCGCGATGCCGGCCGAGAGCGCGGCCATAGCCTTCCATTCCAGCTTCATGTTTGTCGGCGGACGCAGCACAACCTCGCGCCACTGTGCGGCCCGGTCGATCAGAAGAAGCAGGTCGCGGATCTCCCCCGTCTCCAGGGCCGCGCCTGCAATGTGCGCTCTTTCCAGCAAGGCCGTGGGAGAGAGTAATCCCGAGAAATCAAAGCGCCCGCCGCCACGCAGGTATTGCAGCACCTCAGTCACAAGCTGGTGCTGGCCGGCGATCCAATTGCGATCGCAGCTCGGCTCCAGCGCGGCGAGTTTGGCCTTGCCCAAATCCGATGCGGCGTAGGCGCTCAGCAATTCGCGGAGGGCCTCGAATTCAAGCACAGGCGCGCTGGAAAATGACATTGGATTGAGGGTTTCAGTCACAAATTCCTGTTTCCTGGTAAATGGTACACCGCGAATCATGCCAAAGGGATCTCCGAATGAACAAAACCACGGAGAAGGCAGGGAAGCGCGGAGGGCTTGGAAAGTCAGAAATCCGAATTTGCGAAGTGCAATTTTTGAACGCACGTCTCCAGTCATTGCGTGGTAAAGAACCCCGTTTTGCCGGCTCTCTGACCTGCAAGTGCCATTTCGGTTTTTATTCCAAAATGGAATTACTTAAGTAACTATGGACTCAGAAGAATATTTCTGTACAATTCTGCGACTCCATGAATCTGGATCGGAAAACATGCTGTTACGCCGCAGCAGGTCTGTTTCTCGCTCTCTATTTTCTGGTTTCCGTTTCGGCAAAAGAGTCGTACAAGCTCCTTGCTTTTGGCGACATAATCCGTCTTCTTCTTCCGCTGCTTGCGATTTTTGTTTTGGGAAGACATCTGGCTTTCACCGGAGGCCGCGAAAAAACATTTTGGGCATTGATGACTCTCGGCGCCGCGCTCTGGTTTATTCCACAGGTCTGGCGAATTTGGTACGACGTTATCCTGAAAACTTCCCGCCCCGAACCTTCCTTGAACCACATCTTTTTGTTTCTCCATGGAATTCCCCTGATGGCGGCGCTGGCCTTGCGGCCGCATCACCGCCAGAATGACGGCGAAGTGCGCACCGATTTCCTCGATGCCATCATGCTCCTTCTCTGGTGGATTTATCTCTATCTCTTCATGGTCTTACCCTGGAGATTGGAAGAGATCTTAGTTTCTCAGCTTTCAGATTTCTATTTCCGGGTTCTCTACCTGGTTGAGAACATAGCGCTCGCCGCCGCCGCGGGCGTGCTCTACTTTCGCTGCGCCAGGGGCTGGAAGAAAATTTATGGCAGCATCTTTCTATACGCGAGCGTTTATGCAGTGGGCTCGTCGCTGGTAGATTTGCAGGTTTTTCATCTTCCATATTCCAGGAATCTTTCCAATGTGGCGGTTGTGGCAGCCATGTTTTTCTTTGTGAGCATTGGCTTGCAGCAAACTGCTTCTCCACCGGGAGTGGCGGACGAAATGGCGGCGGCAGTCTATAGCGCGTGGACAGCGCGATTGGCCCTGCTGGCGCTTGTTTCCATGCCGGCCATGGCCTTGTGGGTCATCTACTTCAGTGAAGCTCCGGTTTCAGTCACCATTTTTCGCCTGAAAGTCACTTTGGCGGCAATCATCGTCTTGACCTTGCTGGTCATGTTCAGGCAAATGTTGTTGAACTCCGAATTGGCCCGGTTGCTGCGTGAATCACAGGAAATTATTCTTCACGAAAAGCACCTGCAAGATAATCTGGTCAGCTCCGAAAAGATGGCTGCTCTCGGCCAGTTAGTCGCGGGGGCTGCGCATGAAATTAATAATCCGCTGACCGCGATCCTGGGCTACGCCGATCTGTTGGAACAAAATACGTCGCTCGGCGACCAGCCTCGCTCCCTGGTGCAAAAAATCGGCCAGCAGGCCCGCCGCACCAAGCGCCTGGTGGAAAACCTCCTGAGTTTTGCCCAGCAAACTCCTGCGGAAAAGACTTCAGTGCATATCAATGCGCTTCTCAATAATGCCTTGCAGTTGCGCGAGCCCGACCTCGCCGGCAGAAAAATCAAGCTCAAAGTCAAACTTGAGCCTGAACTGCCGCGCATACGCGGCAATTCGAACCAACTGCTGCAGGTGTTTTTGCACATGATGAATAATGCTGTAGATGCGCTGCAGGAGGTAGGTGGAGGGGTCTTGACGATCGCCACCACAACCGAAGACGGCTGGGTGATGGTTCAATTCTCAGATACCGGATCCGGCGTCAAAGAACCGCAAAAAATCTTCGATCCTTTCTATACCACCAAACCCGTGGGAAAAGGGGCCGGCTTGGGACTTAGCGCCTGTTACGGCATTGTGCAGGACCACGGCGGGGAGATCGATTGCCAAAACAACCCTAGCGGAGGAGCCACATTCCTGATCAAACTGCCTGCCGAAGCCCGCCCTGCCGAAACCTCCATTTCCGCTTAAACCCTCCCTGCTGCGGAATGACCTCTAGCTGCCGGCAACTGCTCCAAGCTGTTAAAATTCAATTTTTATGGCCTTTCCTGTTACCCGGTTACGACGTTTGCGCCGCAATGAGCAGATGCGGTCATTGGTTCGTGAGACCCGCTTGTCTCCGCAAGCTTTGGTCTATCCTTTATTCGTCTGCCATGGGGAGGGCGTGCGTAAGCCGGTCGCTTCCATGCCCGGCGTCTTTAATCTTTCGATAGACGAGTTGATCAAAGAGGCGGGCGAAGCTCAAAGCCTGGGCATTCCGGCTGTGATCCTGTTTGGGTTGCCGGAGCAGAAAGACACGGCTGCCAGCGGAGCCTGGAGTGACGACGGCATCGTGCAGCGGGCTTCTCGCGCTCTCAAGAGCGAAGTTCCAGGCCTTTTGGTGATTGGTGATGTTTGTCTGTGCGAATACATGTCGCATGGACACTGCGGGGTGGTGCAGGCGGAAGCGCGTGAGGCTTCTCTTCCAGCTTCTGGAATTCAAACCTCTTCTCTCCAGGCCTCAGGGGTTAAAGCTTCTGGCGCTGTGGCTACGCGCAAGGCTGTTGCTGTTGAATATGAGATTGCCAATGATCCTACGCTCGATATCCTGGCGCACACCGCGGTCTCACAGGTGCGGGCAGGGGTGGATATCATTGCGCCTTCCGACATGATGGATGGCCGAGTTGCCGCCATTCGCAAGGCGCTGGATGAGGCGGGGTACGAAAATACGCCGATCCTTTCTTATGCGGCCAAATTCGCCTCAGCTTTTTATGGGCCATTCCGGGAGGCCGCAGATTCAGCTCCGCAGTTCGGTGACCGGCGCTCCTACCAGATGGATGGCGCCAACCTGCGGGAGGCCATGCGGGAAATCGCCGCCGACTTGGAGGAAGGCGCGGACATGATTATGGTCAAGCCGGCGATGCCCTACCTGGATGTGATTGCCGCCGCCCGCAGCCGCTTTGATGCCCCTGTCGCTGCCTATCAGGTCTCCGGGGAATATGCCATGATCCAGGCGGCAGCCGAGAAGAGCTGGATTGACGGACCGAAAGTCATGATGGAGTCGCTGATCTCGATCAAACGAGCAGGAGCGGACGTAATCTTGACATATTTTGCCAAGGCGGCAGCCAAGCTGCTGGCGTAGGCTACAAAAAAACGTAGAGTTCTTATTACGTTTCTTTGCATTTTTGAGTCTCACAACCTACCCGAACTCGACTACAATAAAAAATAATTCAAGGACCCCGCGGGAGTTGTTTCGCATCAAAAGGGCAGGGGAATGGCCCGCATTTGCCGGAAAGCCGAGTGGTATTTCATGAGAACGCGTCTCTTTAGTTTTGTCCTGCTGATAACAGCATCGAGCTTTATTTTTGCCCAAAAACCCGGCTTGTCCGTTCCGGCAACGTCCAGCGGCACCAAAGCGGCCGCTTCTTCACAAGAGAAGACGGCTGATGCAAAGCCGGGAGAAAAGAAAACTCCAGACCGCGCCGCCGCCTATTACCACTATTCCCTGGCGCATATTTATGAGGAACTGGTCTCCAGTTACGCGCGTTCCGAGTTTGCCGATAAAGCTATTGAAGAATACAAGCTGGCAATTGCCAGCGATCCGGATTCTGCTTACCTGACCGCGGGGCTGGCTGAACTCTACGCCAAAACCGGACGCATCCGCGACGCGGTGCTGGAAGCGCAGGATATTCTCAAGCGCGACTCCAAAAACTTAGACGCCCACCGCTTGCTGGGCAGAATTTATTTGCGCTCTCTCGGCGATCTGCAGGCCGGTACACAATCGCAGGAAGTCCTGAAACTCGCCATTGATCAGTATGAGCAGATTGTCGCCATTGACCCCACCAGTGTTGACGACCACCTGGTTCTGGGCAGGCTTTACCGGTTGAATAATGATCTGCTGAAAGCGGAAAACGAATTCAAGACTGCGGTGAAGCTGCAACCGGATTCTGAAGAGGCGCTCAGCAGCCTGGCATATCTTTATACCGAGGAAGGCGACGCAGCCAAAGGGGTTCGTCTTCTGGAAGATGTACCTGATGCGGCCAAGTCCTCTCGGCTTTATGCCGCGTTGGGCTACACCTACGAGCAGGCCCACGATTATAAGAAAGCCATTGGCGCCTACCGGCGTTCAGTCGAACTGGACCGTGAAAATCTGGATTCGGTGCGCGGCCTGGCACAAAATCTGCTGAACGACGATCAGATGGATGCGGCACTCGAGCAATACAAGGTTATTGCCGATGCCGATCCGCAAGACGCCCAGGCGCAACTGCGCATTGCTGAAATCCTGCGCCGCAGCGGCAAGTTTGACCAGGCGTTGGAACACCTGAAGAAGGCCGAATCTCTGGTCGAAGATTCCCTGGAAGTTCCCTATAACATTGCCCTCGTCTATGAAGCCCAGGGCCGTTATGACGATGCTGTGCAAATCCTGCAGCAGCTTCTGAAGAAAAATGTGCGTACCGATAATAACTACACCGCCGGGGAGCGTAACAATCGCGCGGTATTCCTGGAGCGGCTGGGAGAAATTTACAGGGAACAGCAAAAGAGTGCGCTGGCTATAGATGCGTTTCGCCAGATGACTCAACTTGGAGATGACAACGCCGAACGTGGATATCAGCAGATCGTGGATACGTATCGCACTGACAAGCAATGGCAGCAAGCCCTGACCATCGCGCAGGAGGCGGCCCAGAAATATCCAAAGAGCCGCGCTCTGCAACTGCTGGTTGCCCAACAACTGGCGGACTCGGGCAAAGGTGATGATGCCGTCACTAAAGTCAAATCATTGCTGAAGAACACCCCGGATGATCGTGAAGTTTATCTTGCCCTTGCCCAGATGCAGACGCGCCTGCGTCAATTCAAGGATGCCGAAGACGATCTAAACCAGGCTGAAAAGCTCTCCAGTAAACCGGAAGAAAGAGACTATGTTGCTTTCGTCGCCGGGTCGGTGTACGAGCGCGAAAAGAAATATGATGAAGCCGAAGAAAAATTCAAGCATGTGCTGAACGGCGATCCGCATAACGCCATGGTGTTGAATTACCTGGGCTACATGCTGGCCGATCGCGGGCTGCGGCTGGAAGAGGCCCTGAACTACGTGAAGAAGGCCATCGAGCAGGACCCGCAAAATGGCGCCTATCTCGATTCCCTGGGATGGGCTTACTTCAAATTGGGGAACTACGATCTTGCCGAAGAAAACCTGATCAAGGCATCGCAAAAAATGGGAAGCGACGGCACGATTCAGGACCATCTCGCTGAACTGTATTACAAGACTGGACGAGTGAAGCTGGCTGCAAGCCACTGGGAACGCGCACTGGAGGAGTGGAACAAGAGTGTGCCCAGCGAGGTGGATTCCGGGGATGTAGCCCGCGTACAAAAAAGATTGGAATCGGCCCGCATCAAACTGGCCCAACAGGCGGCGGCACAGTCAGGCACGAAGCCGTAGGAACGCGAGCCGCTAAAAGCCCTGCATCTTCATCCTGAGCGCCCGTTTTTCTGGCGCGAAGGATCTTGGGGTTTTTTAG
>DASREY010000220.1:0-17063 GCA_035651775.1 Terriglobales bacterium | reverse complement strand
ATGGCCATACCCTCGTGCGACGCCAGAAAGACCACCTGTTTACCGTCAGTGAGGTGGGCAGCGACTAGTTCATCGTCTTTTTCGATGCCGATGGCGATAATGCCGCGCGACATGACGTTGCTGAAATCAACCAGCGGCGTCTTCTTCACGGTGCCGTTGCGGGTGGCAAAGATTACAAATTTGCCCTCTTCTTCCAGGTTCCGTACCGGCATCAGCGCACGCACGCTTTCGCCGGGTTGCAGGGCCACCAGGTTAGCTATGGCCTTGCCTTTTCCGGCGGGACCCACATCGGGAACCTCGTAGACCTTCAGCCAGAAAACGCGGCCGGTGTTGGTGAACACAAGAATATAAGCATGCGTGGAGGCGATAAACAGATACTCCACGAAATCCTCGTCGCGCGTGCTCATGCCTTTGCGACCAGTGCCGCCGCGCCGTTGCTGGCGGTAGGTTGAAACCGGGGTGCGCTTCAGGTATCCGGAGTGCGAGATCGTGACTGCCACCTGCTCATCGACAATCAGGTCTTCGAGAGTGATTTCTGCGGCCTCATCCTGGATGATGGTGCGGCGCTCGTCACCGTACTCTTTCTTGATCTCTTCCAGCTCTTTCACGATCAGCCCCCGAAGCTTTTTTTCTGAGGCCAGAATGGATTCGTACTCGGCAATCTGCTCGCGGATCTGCTTCAGCTCGGCGATAATCTCTTCTTTGGCGAGCTGGGTCAGGCGGTGCAGTTGCAGTTCAAGAATGGCATCAGACTGGCGCGTGCTCAGCTTGAAGCGCTCCATCAGGCCTTCGCGCGCTTCGAGGCGCGAAGCCGAGGCCCGGATGAGCTTGATCACGGCGTCCAGATTGTCGAGCGCGATCTTGTAGCCTTCCAAGACGTGCTCGCGCTCGCGGGCCCGGGCCAGCAAGTAGGCGGTGCGGCGGCGCACAACATCCACACGATGGTCGATGAAGTGCTGAATGGCCTGGATGAGCCCCATCTCTTTGGGCTGCCCGTTGACCACAGCCAGGAAGATCATGCTGAAGCCTTCCTGCATGCTGGT
The DNA here is from genome assembly GCA_035651775.1 of Terriglobales bacterium. GTDB lineage: Bacteria > Acidobacteriota > Terriglobia > Terriglobales > Acidobacteriaceae > QIAW01. The sequence continues at coordinate 16,020 of DASREY010000220.1, read as the reverse complement.
GTGTTTGTAGAGCTGGTTCAAAATGATCTGTGGCTCAGCCCCGCGCTTGAGTTCAACCACAATGCGCATGCCGTCGCGGCCCGATTCATCGCGCACGTCGGAGATATCGTCAATTACCTTGTCGAGCACCAGGTCTGCAATGCGCTTAACCAGGTTGGCTTTGTTGACCTGGTAGGGAATCTCGGTAATGATGATCGCCTTGCGGTCTTTGGTCAGGTTCTCAATGGAAGCCTTGGCGCGCATTGTGAAGCGACCGCGCCCGGTCCTGTAGGCTTCCGCGATGCCGCTGCGTCCGTGAATGAAGCCGCGGGTTGGGAAGTCTGGACCTTTTACAATCTTCAGAATCTCTTTGAGAGAGGTCTCAGGATTATTCACCAACAGAATGGTGGCATCCAGGATTTCCGTCAGGTTATGCGGCGGGATGTTGGTTGCCATCCCCACGGCAATACCATTGGAGCCGTTGACCAGCAGGTTGGGAACCCTGGTCGGCAGCACCACTGGCTCAGTAGTGCTTTCATCGAAATTAGCGACAAAATCCACCGTATCCTGGTCAATATCGGCCAGCATCTCGTGGGCAATCTTCATCAGGCGGGCTTCGGTATAACGATAGGCCGCGGGCGGGTCGCCATCGACGGACCCGAAATTTCCTTGTCCATCCACCAGCGGATAGCGCAGGCTCCAGGGCTGCGCCAGCCGTACCAGCGCGTCATACACCGCGCTGTCTCCGTGCGGGTGATATTTCTTCAGGCACTCGCCCACTACGCCGGCGCACTTGGAAAAGCGGCGGTTATAGTGCAGTCCTTCGCGAAACATCGCGTAGAGAATGCGGCGATGCACCGGCTTGAGCCCGTCATACACACTGGGCAGTGCGCGACCAATGATGACCGACATTGAATAATCGAGATACGAACGCCGCATCTCTTCTTCAATGTTGATGGGCTGCAGATTTGCCGCCCCCGGCGAGCCGGGAGGCAATCCGCCATTGCCACCACTCGGTGGTTCAAGAGGAAGTTGAGGGTTTTGATCGTCAGCCATGATTCAGTTCTCGGTTTCTAATTCCAGTTCTCAATGAACCGGTCTAAAGAGACTTCAGGTGCTCAGTTCGCCAATTTCTTAAGTGCACAAACAGGTGAATCCCCAGACACAACCCTGAGTGGGAAATCGCGCTAAACGCTTGTAAATACAGGATGTTAGTCGTGGCGAGAGCAAAAAATATTATACCACGAACAGGCCGGTTTGGCCTTCCATGAACTTAGGTGGGATCTATCTGCGCTACTTGTTGATATGGAAATATCAACGCCTGCCAAAACTTTTTCAAGCAATCTTTAGTGTTAAGACATCCTCCCGAAAATTCGGCAAGGCGCAGGATTGAGGAAGGGGCATATCGCCGGCTGCCAGAAGAATGTTGCTAAAATAGGAAAGTTAAAACTCCCCTTTTAGCAATGCAATTCACCGAACAATTCGATGTAGTCGTCGTCGGAGCAGGACACGCCGGATGTGAGGCCGCCATGGCGGCAGCTCGCATGGGGTTGAAGACGGCGCTCTACACACTGAACGTCGACCTCATCGCGCAGATGTCGTGCAACCCGGCCGTGGGCGGCATTGCCAAAGGACACCTTGTCCGCGAGGTGGATGCCCTGGGCGGCATCATGGGCGAGGTCACCGATGCTGTTGGCATACAGTTCCGGCTGCTGAACACATCGCGCGGCCCTGCGGTGTGGTCTCCGCGGGCGCAGTGCGATAAGCAGGCCTACCGCCTCAAGATGCGCGATGTACTGGAGTCGCAAGCGAATCTAAAGATTAAACAGGCTGAGGTAGCAGATCTGATCGTTGAAGACCTCGAGCGTTCGACGGGTGAGCACTCAGCACTCAGCACTCAGCATTCAGAAAAGCACTTAGCACTTGGCACTTGGCATTCAGCCAATTTAGATCATCGCGGCTGCCAGACTGATGAGCAATCTGTTACTGGAAACTCGAAACTGGAAACCGGAAACTGCTCTTCTGAGTACCGAGTACCGGGTACTGAGTACTGCACAAAACGCGCGCTCGGAATCAAGCTGCGCGACGGACGTACTGTGGGCGCGAAAGCTGTCATCATCACTACTGGAACTTTTCTTAACGGATTGATTCACTGCGGCGAGCAGACCTATCCTGCCGGGCGCTCAGGTGAGCCGCCCTCACAACTGCTCGGCGAATCGCTCAAACTGCTCGGACTGCGTGGCTGCCGGCTCAAAACGGGAACGCCCCCGCGTCTCGACGGACGCTCGATTGACTGGACACGTTTTGAGCTGCAGCCGGGCGATGCCGATCCTACGCCTTTCAGCTTTCGCACCAAGGAGATCAAACAGCAGCAGGTGCCGTGTTATATCGCCTTCACCACGGCAGAGACGCACCGTATCATTGCCGAGAATGTGCATCGCTCGCCCATGTATTCCGGCCAGATCAAATCTATTGGTCCGCGCTACTGCCCGAGTATCGAAGACAAGATCGTCAAATTTCCCGACAAGCTGCAGCACCAGCTCTTCCTCGAACCCGAAGGATTGAACACGCATGAGATCTATGTCAACGGCATGTCAACTTCCATGCCGGTTGACGTGCAGCTCGCCATGATCAAGTCTATTCCGGGTTTGGAAACCGCCGAGATGCTGCGCCCCGGCTACGCCATCGAGTATGACAGCATTGATCCTACCGAGCTGGAGCGCACGCTGGAGACCAAGAAGATTGCGAGCTTGTTCCTGGCTGGCCAGATCAATGGGACCTCCGGCTATGAAGAGGCCGCGTGCCAGGGTTTGATGGCCGGCATCAATGCTGCGTTAAAAATCAAGGGCGAGCCGCCGCTGATTCTCGATCGTACCGAAGCTTATACCGCAATCCTGATTGATGACTTGATCAGCAAGGGAACCAACGAACCCTATCGCATGTTCACTTCGCGGGCTGAGTTCCGCCTGCATCTGCGCATCGACAACGCCGACCAGCGGCTCACGCCGCACGGCCGCCGCGTTGGACTCATCAACGACCAGGCCTGGAGTGATTATCTTGCCAAGCAGGAGAGGCTGCAAAAGATAATGGAGCTGCTGGAAAGAACCAAGTTTACCGGCGACATGTGCTCGGCTCTGGTTCAGCACTCAGCACTCGGCATTCAGCATTCAGCCAATTCGGATCTTCGAGCCAGCGAAGTTGATAGCGAGCTTGCTGCTCGAAACTCGAAACTTGAAACTCGAAACTGTTCTTCACAAGCTCGGAACTTTTCTGAGAACCGAGAACTGAGAACCGAGAACTTGTCGGGCGCTGTCGGCAGCACTCTGGCTCAAATTCTCAAGCGTCCAGAAGTCACCATCGAACAGCTCGCGCCTGTTTTGTGCAAGCTGATTCCTGAGACCATTGCGCAGATTGATGCCAGCGCGGCGGCTTATGTCCGCGGCGAGGGCGCATTGCCTGCGGCGGTGCGTAACGAACTCAAGACGGTCGAGACCACCATCAAATACGCCGGCTATCTGCAACAGCAGGAGCGCGCCATCGAGCGCCTGAAAAAAGCCGAGCAACGCACCATTCCCGAGTGGTTCGATTACAAGGCGGTCAGTGGCCTCTCGCGCGAGATGAATGAAAAACTGCAGCGCGTTCGCCCCCGCACCCTGGCACAGGCGTCACGCATCCCCGGCGTCACTCCCGCTGCAGTTTCATTGATTAACGTCTATATTGAAATTCAGGCGCGGCGGCACCAGCAGGCGGCTTCTCTCTAAAGTTTAGTTCGGCAAATACCTTGGCGCCTTGCATTGCTTCACGAAGCGCGATACATTCCACCTCACAATCCTTCGCATGAGCGTATAGGTTCATGGTCAAAGCCCAGCTAAAGGCGAGCGGTGAAACAGCCTCGCCAAAAAAATCTTCCGGCGTCCCATCGGCGGGTTGGCTCTACACTCCCGGGCTCGATCTCATTGTGGGTTGCGGGGCGTGGTCGGCGCCGATACTGCTGATTACCTATGCGGTGTCACAATCCAGCGCCACTGGAATGGCTGTGGTTTTTTATGCGCTGGCGCTGGTATTCAACTATCCGCACTTCATGGCCACCATTTACCGCGCCTATGGAACGCGCGAAGATTTTGCCAAATACCGCATCTTCACGGTTCATATCACCGCGCTGTTGGTACTGACGGCCATCCTTACACACGCATCGTTCAAGCTGTTGCCCTGGGTTTTTACGCTTTATATCAATTGGAGTCCGTGGCACTACTCCGGCCAGAATTATGGCCTGCTCATGATGTTTGCCCGCCGCAACGGCGCAACTCCAAACGGGACGGAGCGGCGCGCGTTGTACGGCGCATTTCTGGTTTCGTATCTCATGTTGCTGATCAGCTTCAATACCGGGGCATCGCAGGCGCCGCTGGTTCTCTCGCTGGGAATTGGGGCGCAGATCAGCTTTTGGAGCAGAATTGCCTGCGGAGTTCTCTTCGCTTGCCTCGGCGGCTTCGCTTTTTACCGCCTCATCCGCCAGACCAGCATGCGGGCGATGCTGGCTCCGCTTACGCTTTTTTCCACGCAAATCCTGTGGTTTGTGCTGCCTCACATTCTGGAATTCGGCATCGGCTGGAAGCGCCCGCAAACTCTCTATAGCAGCGGGATGCTGGCGGTGATGCACTCGGCGCAGTACTTGTGGGTGACCAGTTATTACGCGCGGCGCGAAGCCAGGGCGCTGGAAACCGGCAACCCCGGCTGGAGCCTGTGGAGATATTTCGCCACGCTGACGGCGGGAGGAATCGCGCTGTTCATTCCTGGTCCGTGGCTGGTGAGTTACGCCTTTCATTACGACATTACCGTCAGCTTGTTGATCTTCACCGCGCTGGTGAATATTCATCATTTCATCCTCGACGGAGTCATCTGGAAGCTGCGCGATGGCCGCATTGCCGCCCTTCTGCTCAACACTGGCGAACGCGCCGGCAGCGAGAATGAAGAATCGGTTCTTGGCGGAGCTACGCGCTGGTTGCGGGGAAGTTCCTCGGCCGCACGCGCACTGCGCGTTGCCACCATGGTTGGTCTTTTTCTTTGGGGAGGCATTGAGGTAGTTCGCTACGGTCTCAGCTTCAACGGTAATGAAATTTCGAGCCTGATGCGGGCTCTACAGCTCGATCCTTACGATGCCAGCGCGCAAACCCGTATTGCCGGCGGCGAAGCCGAAGCCGGCGACTGGCAGGCTGCCGAAGCCGCGTTGCGCAAAGCCATCGCGGTGAATCCCCGGAGACCTGCTCCCCAGATTGAATTGGGCCGCGCCCTGATTGAGCACGGGCAGTACGACGAGGCGTATGCACAATACCGGCAAATGGCTACCTTGTTTCCCGGCGATGCCGATGCGCTTATCAACCTGGGAACACTTGCCGTACGGTTTGGGCACGAAGACGAAGCCATCGCAAGCTGGCAGCGCGCGCTGCAAGCAGACCCAACCAGAATCGGCGTGCATCTTTTGCTGGCCGACGCTTTGCAGAAACAATCGAACCCCGAACTCGCCTCCGCTCACTACGAGGAATACTTCCGGCAAGTGCTGGCCCATCCCGAACTGCGGCCTGAGCCCAAACTATTAGTTCCGATATTGTTGAAGTTTGCGGATTTGAACGCCGAGCTGCGCCGCACCAATGTTGCGCTCATGAATTACGAGTCGGCTGCCACTATTGCCGGGAAAAACCACATGCCGGCCCTTGAGGGCCAGGCGTATGCCTCAGCCGCCGAGTTGCAGGCCAAAGCAGGAAACATGCCTGAGGCAGCGCATTCGTATCAGCAAGCCATTGCGGCGGATTCTGCCAGCGGTGACCAGCCCAACCAGGCCAAAGATTGGTTCAACTACGGGCAGTTTCTGCGCCAACGCCGCCTCACGCGCCTGGCCTATGCCTGCCTGTTGAAGTCGGGAGATTTGTTCCACCAGGGCGCGCCGTCTCCGGAACTTCAAACTGCTGCGGCTTTGCGCCAGCAGGTTGAGATCGAGTTGGGAAAAGAATCGGCCGGCGTTCGCCGCGATTTGCCCAAGGCGCTCGCCCAGGCTACGGCGCTCGAGCCGAAAGATTTTCCAAAGGCGAGCAACTAGAATAGTTATAATTTGCAGTTCATCAGTTTCAGAAACATCTGCCGATAGTAGGGTTCGAGATTATTCAGCATATTTTCATCATCACAATCTAATCTCTTAAGGATCGAGGAGAAGATAATGATGAGAAGAAAAGCCGGCCGCCTGCACGCAATTCTTTTTTTGATTCTCGCCGCATTCGCTCATGCGCAACAATCTGCTCCGCTCCGCCTGGAGAAGACAATTCCGCTGCCCAACGTAGAAGGCCGCATTGACCACCTGGCCTTCGACGTGGAAAATCAGCGCCTTTTTGTGGCTGCGCTGGGCAACAACACGGTGGAGGTTGTTGATATCAAGAACGGCAAGGCCGCTCAAACAATCAGCGGGCTGGCGGAGCCGCAGGGCATTGTTTACCAGGCGGAAAAGAAACGCCTGTGGATCGCCAACGGCGAAGATGGTACGGTGCGAATCTTCGACGCGCAAACATGGAAGCCGGTGCGCTCGATTGCGCTGGGCGACGATGCCGATAATATCCGCCGGGACGCCGCAGCGCAGCGCATCTATGTGGGATACGGCAGTGGCGGGCTGGCTGCCTTTGATACCGAGGCGAATAAAGTAGCGGATGTAAAACTCGATGCCCATCCCGAGTCGTTCCAGCTGGAGAAAAATGGCTCTCGGATTTTTGTGAACCTGCCCAACTCCAAAAAGATCGCGGTCATTGATCGCGCCAAATCCGCTGTCGTGGCTAGCTGGACCACTGACGATGCCGCGTCGAACTTCCCTATGGCGCTGAATGAAGCCGATGGCCGGCTGTTTGTCGTCTGCCGCAGGCCCGCTGTACTGCTGGTGCTGGATACAAAATCAGGCGCCGTGATCGCTAAACTGCCGACCGTGGGCGACTCTGACGATGTCTTTTACGATGCAAAGCGCAAGCGAATTTACGCCTCGGGCGGCGAGGGAGCGATTTTTGTCTACCAGCAGCAAGATCCCGATCACTACAGCAAAATCGCCCAAATTGATACCGTGCGGGGGGCGCGCACCAGTCTCTTTGTTCCCGAGCTGGACCACCTGTTTGTTGCCGTGCGGCGCGAGGGACAGAACGCCGCTGCCATCCGGGTGTATGAGGCAGCGCAATAGCGCCGCATATCATGCTGCGAACCAGGGTGCGACAATTATGAAAAACAATCTGCTTCTGCTCCTTGCCATTTTCGTCTGTTTTCTTTATCCACTGTGTGCCCAGGAGAAGAATACTTTAACGCTCGCACAGACGATTTTGCTGCCCAAGGTTCAAGGCGGATTCAATCACATGTCCGTGGACGCCGAGCACCAGCGGCTCTTCGCGGCGGCGCCCACCAACAAAACCCTGGAAATTATTGATCTCAGTTCGGGCAAGCCGTGGCGCAGCCTGGAAGGAGAAAAGCCGGCGGCGGCCCGCTACGCGCCCGAGTTCAACCAGCTCTATGTTCCGCGCGGCCAGAGCCTCTATATTTACGACGGCATGACCTTTGACCTTGTTGCCAAGATTGACCTTGAGAGCAATCTGGATGAGCTGCAATACAACGCCGGCGCAAAACAGCTTTATGTGGGCTGCATGACTGCCGAGAAAACCGGTATCGCCGTCATCGCCATTCCGGAAGGGAAGCTGCTGGGAAAGATCGCTCTGCCCGCCAAGCCACAGGGAATTGTTGTGGAGCAAAAAGGGAAATGGATTTTTGCCAACATGCCCAGTCTGAAACAAATTGCGGTAATGGACCGCGAGAAGCGCGCTCTTTTGCATGCCTGGCCGCTTACAGACATTCAGGGCAACACCCCCATCGCCCTTGATGAAGCCCACAATCGGCTCTTCGTTGGCGCGCGCCAGCCCGCACAACTAGCGGTATTCAATGCGGTCAGCGGCAAGCTCGTGGCCAAAGTTGACATCAACAACGATACCGACGACCTTTTCTATGACCCCGCGCACAAACGGATCTATGTTTCCTGCGGCGAGGGCTTCATTGATGTCATCGCGCAGCATGATGCCAATGACTACCAATTGCTGGAGCGCATTCCCACCGTTGCCGGAGCCAGAACCTCGACCTTCGCTGCCGGGTTGAACGGCTTTTACCTGGGAGTGCCGCGGCGGGGAGAAGAGCCTGCCGAGGTTCTTGTTTTCAAAACGGGAAAGTGACTTGGAGCCTATACCGCTTTACTCTACTTATACCGGGCGATCCGAGTACAGTAAAGGATGAGACGGCAAGCATGAGGCGCATGAATCATGCCATCGAGGGATGACGAAAAATACGATCCTATTGCGGAGCTGGTGAAGATCAATCCGGTTCCATCCCTGATTATGGATATGGAAACCCTGGCGATTGTCGTTGTCAATGAAGTCGCAGCCAAACTCCTGGGCACCACCGAGAAGGACTTATTGGGTAAGTCAATCCTGGAGTTCGTGCCGGCCGACGACCTTGCCGTGGTGCAACGGTCTCTACATGAGCCCCCGCCGGAAGGCGAAACGCAATGGCGCTGCGTGGTTGGTGGCAAGACCCTTTACGTCAAGCTCAAGTACAGGGACACCAAATTCCAGGGGCGGCCCGCCCGGTTTGTAGTGGCCAGCAAAGTCAGTACAACTCCTTTTTGAAATATTTTTCTTTTTGAAACGTTGGGCGCCGGTGCAATAACTTCTGCCTGCTTTGGGAAGCTTCCGGCGTGGTCTCCCGTGTATTTTAATCTGTGAAACCAGCTCTCATCCGGGTGAAAGACAACCCGGAGTTGCTTGTTGTCACTCGAACAAAACGCGATAGATAGAAGGAGATTCTCGATGAGAAAGTTTTCCTTTGTGCTGTGGCTTTCGATGCTGTTCCTCATCTTCCCATGCGCATTGTTCGCCCAGGGAACTTCGAGTTGGGTCTTTTTCGGTCCTGACGGCACGCTGCAATACCAGACCGACGACAACGGCAACCGCATCATGGATTTCTCTTTTGCCGGTTACCAGGGTGGAGGCGTAGCTTTACCCAGTGTCCCGGTAGCGGTCACAGTCGATCCGGTGGATGGCGATAACACCGCGAATATCCAGGGCGCCATTGATTCTGTCTCCCAACTTCCGCCAGATCAAAACGGCTTTTCGGGCGCGGTGCTGCTCAATCCGGGAACCTACGACGTCTCCGGCACGCTGCACATTCATACCAGCGGCGTGGTGCTGCGAGGCAGCGGATCGGGAAGCGATGGCACAATTCTGAACATGACCGGCTCGCCTCATCTCCTGTTGGCGATGGGCGGTTCCGGCTCGTGGCAGACCTTGGGCAGCGCCGCCGCGATGACCGATTCCTACGTTCCGTCGGGATCCATGTCATTCAACGTAGATGATGCCTCCGGTTTCAACGTGGGCGACACGGTGTTGGTGCAGCGTCCGGTGACCGATGCCTGGATTCAGTTTATGGGCATGGATACGCTTATGCGCAACGGCCAGCCCCAAACCTGGATCAAACCGGGAACTATGATCCGCACCGACCGTGTGATCGCTGCGATTGACGGCAACCAGATCACGCTCGACGCTCCTCTCACCGATTCCTTCGATTCCAGCCTGGTGAACGGCTCTGTGATCGGGTACAACTTTCCCGGACGCATCTCCCAGGTCGGCGTCGAACACTTGAGCGTGATTGCGCCCGCGGTCAATGTCGACATCAGCCGGCCGCAGTTTACCGGACTTTCGCTGAGCGCGGTCATGAATGCCTGGGCCGAAGATGTTGTTTTTCAGGACACACAGAATACAGTCTCGGTCAGCAGCACAGCCAAACAGGTGACGCTCGATAACATTCAGGTCACACATACAATTGACCACACCGGCGATCGCATGGCTGACTTCGGCGTGAACGGCTCACAAATTCTTGTCAACCAGAGCTCTTCCAATGGAACCGGAGAATGGCCCTTCGTCACCCAAGGCGAGGCCACCGGGCCCGTTGTGGTTTTGAATTTCAACAGTTCGGAGCAAGCTGGCATTGGGCCGCATCAGCGCTGGTTCACCGGGCTGCTGGCCGACAATTGCACGCTGCCGAATGCGCCTGCCGGCGTGAACGGCGGCACAACTGGAATTAATTTTTCCGATCGCGGAAATCATGGCTCAGGACAGGGCTGGGCAGTAGGATGGGCCGTGGCATGGAACGTTAACACTCCCTTCCTGGTGGTGCAGGAGCCGCCCGGAGCGCAAAACTGGTGCATTGGCTGTGTAGGCCGGCAGTTGAGCGGCAAAGAACCGGGAAGCAATAACCCTGTGCCCGACGGCAATTTTGATTCCCTGGGCAAACCCGTCATCCCCAATAGCCTGTATATCGAACAGTTGTGCGAGCGGTTGGGCCCGGGCGCCGCGACCAACATAGGTTATGACGGCGCTTGCGCTTCGCAGTAGATCGTTTTACAGCAGTAGATGAGGTGCCTCGATGATCCTTCGCGCTCGTTTTCCGAGGCGCGAAGGATTTTGTTTTATTGGCTATACTTACATTTGTAAAAATATTGTTAGTTTGCCGCAGCCGCTTGCAAAAATCCGGGAACTATGGCATTCTACTTACCTCCCAATAAGGGAATTTATTTATGACGTCACGCAAACACAATTCGTTACTTAGGTCCGGCGGGACAATCGGTACCGCTATGGATCGACTGCGGACGTCGTTCCCGTATTTGCAATAACGTTCGACCTCCGCTAAACGATTCCATACATTGAACTTCGCTGGGTGGCGCAGGCCACGGTTCCTTCGACTATTACTCGACTAAGCCCGTTGCCATTCTTTCCCCCAGCAATAATTCCAGGTCAGTGGTGAAGGGAACGGATACTTCTTCTGGTAGCGCTGCTTAACCGCAGCGGGGGTTCGACTCCCCAAGGCCGTTTTCAGTTGTTCCCTGATCGGTTTTTTGGATCGCAGATGCGGAAGGGCGTGCAAACAGTGAGGTAGAGACGCAGCTTGCTACGTCTCAGTTGTGACAATATTCCGGCCGGTGGCGTAGACGATGGTTACTTCGCCTTGAGAGCGGGAGGTCGCAGGTTCGATTCCTGCCGCGGCATTTTGTGGCCGCGTAGCTCAGTGGGATAGAGCGCCTAAACGTGCCTTTGTCGCTGGTTCCCCGGCCCATCAAGATCAACCATCAGCCGAGGTGCGTATGCGCCTCTTGGAAAAAATGCTATGGCAAACCTGAAAGTTCAAAATGGAACGCCGGTGGGCAATGAATCCATGTGCACGACCTGTCGTTATGCGCGGATCATCAAGGGGTTCTCGGAAAGCGAAGAAATCGTTTTCTGCGAGTTGTCATATCCATCATTTCGGGTGCCGTTCCGCGTGCGCGAGTGCACTGAATATGACGACAAACGTTTGCCGCGGAGATATGACATGGAAAAGATTGCTTACATCCTGCTCTCAAAAACAGCAGGACGCGATATTGGATTTGTCACGCCTGACAAGTATAAGGAACTCGAAGGCAAAGACGCGGAAGTTCTTCCGTAGATAAATCCGCCGGTGGCGTAGAAGAGAGTTACTTCTCACCAAAAGAAGACGTGCAGCCTGAGAAGCTGCCGGGAGAGGACTTGCCAGGGACGGGGGCGTAGCCCTGATGTGCCGGGTTCCTGGTGGAGCAACCGCCCGAGTCGGACTCTATTCGCTTGTTCCCCGGCAAAAACTTTTTCTCGGTGGCGAAGACAACGGTTACTTCGTAATCCGACGGTGCAGATTCGATTCCTGCCGCGCACGCCTTCAGCGTGTGTGTAGCTTAACGGTAGAGCATCGGACTTTTACTGTGTCGCTTGTTCCCCGAGAGATGAGGAAGGAAAGACTATGGCAAAGTTGAATATGTTTAAGATCGGAAAATTCACGATTGGCCCGCGCACACATGAAGGCGCGCCCGCGAAGCGCATCACTGCAGAGCAGGAGCTGCGCCGCTCGGTGCTGGCCTGCATGCTGTGGGAAGACCAGTTCTACGAAGACGGCGTCGAGATCGCCGGACGCATCCGCGAGCTGGTGCCCAAGGTCGAGGCCGGGCGCGTGGCCGCGCTGGCGGTCGAGGCGCGCGAGAAGATGAAGCTGCGCCATGCGCCGCTGTTGCTGGTGCGCGAGATGGCGCGTCACAAGACCCACCGCGCCTGGGTGGCTGAGACATTGCAGCGCGTGATCCAGCGCGCTGACGAGCTTGCCGAGTTCGTCGCCATTTACTGGAAAGACGGCAAGGAAACCCTTTCGGCGCAGGTGAAGAAGGGGCTGGCGGGCGCGTTCACCAAGTTCGATGCGTATGCGCTGGCCAAGTACAACCGTCCGGGTCCGATCAAGCTGCGCGATGTGCTGTTCTTGTGCCACGCCAAGCCGCTGGATGAGGCGCAGGCTGAAGTGTGGAAGCAGCTTGTCGAGGGAACTCTGGCTTCGCCCGATACCTGGGAGGTTGCGCTCTCGGCCGGGGCCGATAAGCGCGAGACCTGGGAGCGCTTGCTGCGCGAGAACAAGCTGGGGGCGCTGGCCCTGCTGCGCAACCTGCGTAACATGAAGGACGCCGATGTCGATCCGAACCTGGTAGGCCCGGCGTTGCGCGCGATGAAGACCGATCGCGTGCTGCCCTTCCGCTTCATCGCTGCCGCGCGTTATGCGCCGCAGTGGGAGCAGGTGCTGGAGCAGGCCATGCTGAAGGCGCTGGCTTCGCAGGAGAAACTGCCTGGGGAGACAGTGTTGCTGGTAGACGTTTCCGGCAGCATGAACGCCGCGCTCTCGCGCCAGTCGGAGATGCAGCGCACCGATGCCGCCTATGGCCTAGCGGTGTTGCTGCGCGAGATCTGCGAGGAGGTGGCCATCTACACCTTCTCTGACAAGCTGGTGCGTGTGCCCGCGCGCCAGGGCTTTGCCCTGCGTGACGCGCTCGAGCACAGCCAGTCGCACAGCGGAACGTATTTGGGCAAGGCATTGGGCGAGATCAAGGAAAACTACGACCGCGTGATCGTAATTACCGATGAGCAATCGCACGATGCCGTGCCTAATCCGAAGGCGGCCGGCTACATGATTAACGTGGCCAGCTACAAGAATGGCGTCGGATACGGCAAGTGGACGCACGTTGATGGCTGGAGCGAGGCCGTCGTCGCGTACATCCGCGAGTTGGAAAAGATGCCGGCATAATTTCAGAGGCGCAGCGTAATCTCATGCCGCGCCTCTGTTTTTGCTTTAATCTGGCTCGGCTTCCAGAGCCGCACTACAACCTTGAACCGTGCAAATCATGGCCGAACAATCCATCTCTCTTTCGTCGTACCTGAAGCTGCTGCGCGGCAACGCTAATTTCCGCCGCCTGTGGATGGCCCAGATCATCAGTGAAGTCGGCGACTGGTTCTACATGGTGGCGCTGTACTCCATGCTGCTGGAATTCACCGGCAGGGCCGAGTTGCTGGGCATCGCTTTCGTGCTGCAGGTAACACCCCAGGCGCTGACCAGTCCTTTCGCAGGCGTGATCAATGACCGGCTTCGGCGGCAGCGGGTGATGATCTTCTCGGACCTCGCGCGGGCAGTCATCGTCTCCTGCATGTTGCTGGTGCGCTCACCGCAGATAATCTGGCTGGTGTATCCGTTGCTGGTTCTGGAGACCGTGATGTGGGGGCTGTTTGAGCCCGCGCGCAACGCCGTCGTCCCTAATATTGTGGGAAGCGAAGAAATTATCGTTGCCAACACGCTCAGCTCGACTACCTGGTCGCTGAATTTCTTTCTCGGCTCCGCCCTGGGTGGAGCTGTAGCTGCTTTCCTGGGACGCGATACCGTTTTTGTGCTGAACGGCCTCTCGTTCGTGGGCTCAGCCTTTCTGATTTCGCGTATGCGATTCAACGAGCCGCACACGGAATCGCTGGCTCCCCTTCGCTGGCGCGATCTCATTAATTACTCGCCGATGATCGAAGGCGTGCGTTATGTGCGCCAGCAGGCGCGCCTGGCTACGGCGGTATTCGTAAAAGCAGGCCTGGGTGTCACGGGCGCCAGTTGGATCATATTTCCGATTTTAGGAAAATACATTTTCCCTGTGACCGGACATGGCATTGATCCAGAACGCGGCGCCGTGCTGGGCATGAGCCTGCTGATGGGCGCCCGCGGCCTGGGTGCGCTCATCGGGCCGCTGGCATTGGCGCCCTGGGCGCAGCAAAAACCGCAACGGCTGCGCCTGGGAATCATGGCTGGATTCCTGCTTTATGGCAGTGGATATATTGCGCTGAAATTCATTCAACATGCGCACCTTGCCTATATGGTGGTTACCATCTCTCATATGGGCGGCGCGATGGTGTGGGTGTTTTCCACGACGTTGCTGCAGTTGATGACGGCCGATAAGTTTCGCGGCCGCGTCTTCGCCGCCGAGCTCGGCTTCTGCACCATCGTGTTGGGAGTGACCGCTTATCTTGCGGGCCTGTTCATCGATCATGGCATTGACGTGCGCACCGTCGCGCTGGCGACAGGAGTGCTAACCATCCTGGCCGGCGTGGTTTGGGGTTGGTTGGGGGTAAGGAAAAGCGAGCACATCGGGATTGATATAGAAACTTAACTGCCGTTTTAACCCGCGATTATTTCTCGACCATGGCTGGGTTGAATCTGGCTAAGGCGCTTTCCAGCGTCTTCGCCAGCTCAGCCTGAAAAGTCTGCGCCTGCTGCTCGAGCTTGCTGGTAGCAAAAGCAAATTCGCCTTCGAGTTGCAGCAGACCCTCTTTGACCAACGCTTGCGCGATGGCAATTAATTTTTCCGCACTGTTGTTCAGGTAGGCGCAATCGTAAGGATCGGCAATCCACACTTTGGCGTTGGATTTTCCGGAACGATACCCCAGCCAATAGACCTTGCGTTGCAAGAAGCTGCGCAGTTGCTCCTCTGATGCTACCGTGAAGATGATCTGGTTGGTCTTGAAGCTGAAATGGCGGCTGGAGACTTCCACCGGCACCAGCTTGGCAGATTTTTTGAATTCCAGCCTGCCGGCATCTGCCGCCATGCGGGTTGCATTGATCACCACCACTTCGGCATCGTGCGGTTCGAGTGATGGAATCGCCTCGGCGATGGTGCGCGAGACATTGGCGGCAAATTCGGCATGCCGCGCCATCTCCGGATCGCTCAGCAGCCATGCCTTGCCGTGCAAAACATGAAAATCTGCGCCCGAGGTGGAAGCATGGAAGGGCCACGCCAGCTCAAAGCGCAGCGGGACGCCTCCCAGGGTTACAAAAGCCATGGGATCAGGATTTTTGGAGCGGGGTTGACTCAGGTTCGACATATTCGACATAACAAGTATAGAAATTCCAGAATCCAAATTACCTGAATTCTGGAATGTATTCACCTTTTAGTTTATTCGATCAGCTCAGAGAGAGCCCCCCATACTGTCATTTCATGGGACAACTTGCCATTTGCCATTCACATCAACAACTAAAACAAAACCGCTCAATCATAGCCAAACCTAGTCAATGATCTCTGGCCCCCCTGGGATTCGAGACGACTGCGAAGGAACAATGAGACATTTCAGGATCCTGCTTCTCTCTCTCATATTTTTTATTTTCTCCTTCTTGCTTATCGGTTGTGGCACCACCGGCAGCCACTCTGGCGGCAAGCCAGGCCCAACGCCCACACCGGCTCCGCAAGGGCCCATTACAGTAACCGTTTCTCCGGCTACAGTCACAGTAGCGGCAGGGAGTTCGTTCAGTGCGTTCGTAGCCACGGTCATGAACACATCCAATACGAATGTGAACTGGCTGGTGGATAACGTAGCGGGCGGAAACACTGCCGTGGGAACCATCGACGCCTCAGGCCATTACACCGCTCCGGCCTCGGCCGGTACACACACCGTACTCGCGGTCAGCGTCGCTGATCCTACCAAGAGCGGGAGCGCGCAGGTCACAGTCACGCGTGAAATTACTGTCGCAATCACGCCTGCATCAGCCACGGTACAACCGAAAGGAACTCAGCAATTTGCCGCGAACGTAACCCCGGTGCCCAACTTCGGGGTGGTGTGGTCGGTTGACGGCGCC
>DASREY010000219.1:0-16292 GCA_035651775.1 Terriglobales bacterium | reverse complement strand
GCGGCTGGTGGAGCTGTACGCGTTGCGGCGCTATGGACAACGCATGGTGGTTTCCATCCTCCGGCTGATGGGCCGGCTGGGAGCGGAAAAGATTTTCCTGCGGCTGGAAGAAGAAAAAGTCGCCTCCAACCGGCTGGCGCTGATTCGCCTGATCGGCCAGATGGGTACAGTGGCGCATGAGGTGGCGCGCAGCAAACTGCGCGACGAGCGCTGGTACGTTGTTCGCAATGCCTGCCTGGTGCTCAACGAAACCCATGACCCTGAAATTATTCAGGACCTGCGTGAGACCTTGCGCCACGCGGATGAACGCGTGCAGGAAGCCGCTTTCCAGGTCATCCTCAAGAGTAAAGCTGCCGGGCGTTCAGCGGCTCTGGCGGATGCGTTGCTTCAACTCAAACCCCATGTGCTGGAAGAGGTGTTGAAGGAGCTTCGTTTTATGAAGTCTCCGGAAAGCGTTCCCGGCTTGGAGGTGTTTATCACCCAGCAGGAGGAGAGGCTTCGCGAAAGAGAAGAAGCCATGCGCGTCATGGCAGCAATTTCTGGCGATGGCTCCGCCGATGCCATGGCCCGCATCCTGAAAAATGTGAATATCCCCCAAAGCATTCGTCGAATCGCGATTAAAACACTCAGCAAAAGCGAATTGCCCGTAGCCTATCAGGCGCTGGCCGAGGTCGCCAGCCGCGTGCCCCATGACCCCATGGCGCGCGAATCACAAGCCGCGCTGGAGATCGAATAAAAGCAGTAGCCAGCTGCCAGACTTGTTCTTCCGGAGTTGAAAGCCATCACATTCTGAACGACTTAAAGCACCTTTTTGAGCTTCGCACAGGGCAGGCTTATAAATCCGTGACCCTGACACAATTTGGAAGACTGGCAACTGGCAACTGACAACTGCTTTGTTACACTGTGGCAGATATGAGCGTGATTGATGAAGTGCTGGAAGCCAATGAAATTTACTCCCAAACCCATGAATTGCGGGCACTGACTCCGCGACCGGCGCGCAAGCTGGCTATCCTGACGTGCATGGATACCCGCCTTTCCATTCGCACCCTGGGATTGAAGACCGGG
Source organism: Terriglobales bacterium (assembly GCA_035651775.1). Lineage (GTDB taxonomy): Bacteria > Acidobacteriota > Terriglobia > Terriglobales > Acidobacteriaceae > QIAW01. The sequence continues at coordinate 15,227 of DASREY010000219.1, read as the reverse complement.
GATGCCCATATTATCCGCAACGCCGGCGGGATCGTGACCGATGATAGCCTGCGGTCGCTGGTGATATCGCATCACCTGCTGGGTACAGAGCAGATCATGGTCATCAACCACACTGATTGTGGTCTGATGCAGACCAATGAACTGGATCTGCGGACAAGAATCCAGAACCGCACCGGAACGGCAGCAGTTTCTCCAGCATTCTTTTATGCCTTCCAGAACGTCGAAGAAAACGTGCAGCATCAACTGCAGAAACTTCACACTCATCCCTGGATTCCCAAGGAAGTCACGATTCGTGGATTTGTTTATGATGTGAGCACCGGGCGATTGCGGGAAGTCACCAGTGGCGGCAAAGCTTGAACGAAGCTGCCGTGCTGACAACCTTCGGAAGCAAAAACGGCTCACAACCACTACAATAGTTGTACGCTTGGAAACATGGGCCTGTAGCTCAGCGGTAGAGCAGGAGACTCATAATCTCTTGGTCGCAGGTTCGAATCCTGCCGGGCCCACCAGAAAACAGTTGTAAGCTCCAAGCTCTCAGCTCCAAGGTTTCAGGAGTTCATCCTTCTCTCTCCAGGGCCACTTTCAGTTCTGCTGTTCTTTTACGGCCTGAATTTTGCCGGCCTTAATGGCAGCTTTTAACTGCGCGTGATCGCGGCTGGTCTGGTCGGCGTAAGAAAAAGCAAATTTCGCTATGGCCTTATCCATTTTGTCGCTCGATCCAAGATATCCGGCCAATGCTGCGGGGCTTCCTGCGCGCGAGTGTCCCTTGGCCAGCAGTTCGCCGCACACGCGTGCGTAATCGCGCAATCCCTGGCCTTTCAACTCCTCCATCTCAATACTGGCCTTGTGATCGCGAAGCTGGCGCACCAGGTAATCGCGCCCTTCGATGGCCGTCCACCCCAGCAGCGGATCGCATTGTGTCTGCAGGCGGCGCTGCCCCTCCACCACCCGGCGGCCCTCATTCAGAAAATTCTCGATTTCTTTCACGTAATTCGCATAAGCCGAAGGCGGCTCCTCTTTTATTTGCAGAAAAAGCGGGTCTTTGAGGCTGTTTCCCAACAAGAGCACGACGAAGTCGCGGGTCCCTACACTGCCTGTCCCCACAACTTTGAAAACTACATCCACGGGAGAATAACGATCGAGCAGGATTTGTCGCTCTGCCGAAAGAGTTTCACGGTAGCTTCCCAATGCGGCCAACACCTGGCGGACTACGCGCCTGGGCACACGGGTCAACAAGGGCCTGCACTCGATGAAGATCGGCAGTTTATTTTTTGCCGATCGCGTGAGTTTTTCCAGTGTCTCAAGAGGTGTTGCCCGCCGCGCCTTTTGCAGGACGCCGGCGATGGGCGCCAGGCGCAGATGACGCGAGACCTGGAAGCGCTCAAGATCTGTGAACGGCATATTAGAAAACTTTGATACAAAGGCGCGATACGACTGCATTAACAGATACACCGCTTCTTTGCAGCACTCCTCTGTGCTGCCGGCCTCTCGCCCGGCGAGCACGAAGCTTGCGGCCAGGCGTTTTACGTCCCACTCCCAGGGCGCTCGGATGGTTTCGTCGAAATCGTTGACATCGAAAATCAACTCACCGTCGGGAGCGGCATAGGCCCCGAGATTGCGGACGTGAGCATCGCCGCAGATCTGGGTAATCAATCCACTGGTGGGCAAAGTGGCCAAATCAGCGGCCATCAAAGGCACTGCCCCGCGAAAAAACCCGAACGGCGAGGCCGCCATACGGCCCATCTTGATAGGCACGAGGCGGGGTACGCGCCCGCGATTGGAGGCTATGATCAATTCAATCGGATCAAAATGCCGGCGCTTGGCGCTCCATTCGCCCTGCGCTGGACGGCCAACTACATCGCGGCGACTGCGGCCATAACGCCGCATTTCATCTATGTCTGGAAGTTTTTTGCTGAGTGACTTTAATGGATGTTCCATGCGCACGTTCAGGCAAAATAAACTACGCTCCGCCAGGAATTAGCTAATGGCCATTTTAACGATGAATTTACGAAATTTTAATTTTCTTTTTGTTTTTGATGACTAACCTTGGCGTAATTGGTTAACTCCATGCTGTTGACTCCGGGCTGTGATGCCGCAACGGCATCACAGCCAATTTTTGTTGAGAGCGCATTGAATATTTCTGGTTAACCAATAGGGAGAAACGCTTGAGTCTATTCCCGGCACTGAAAAGACGGTGTTCACTTCGCTCTGTCAGGTAAAGCCGTGACCTGCCGTTCTTGTAGTAGTAGTCCTTCTAGCAGGTGTGCGAAAAAAGTTGCCTGGAGTGGAAGATGGCACTAGTTTGTGCCGTAAGTTGATGGGTTTTGGCTTCTACAAACCGCAATTTGTCATTCAAAATCGTTTTTTTCGCAGTCTGTTTAGTAGTGGTAGCCCTTCCCGCTGTTTTTCTCATCCGCGGGACCAGACATACGGAATTGGAGATGAAAATCGCGTGAATTGCAATGCACAAATTCTGTCACAGCGTTTGACACCTTTTGTCTGGGATTGTTATAGTCGAAGGGTCTTGCAATGGGGTTCCTCAATGCAAGATTCCGGCCGCTGGGAATCCACTAGCACGCTCGAAACAGGCTCGTCACACCTGCAGAAGCATTGAACCAGCCGTCGTCTCGATTTCTGATTCCAGGGGAGTACTACCCTTTGGAAAGGCAGAAGGCAGCATGAGTTTTGTAGATTACGCGTCCGAAGAGACTCCATCACGCACAACCGAACCCGCGTCCTATCCGCCAGCAGCGGAGGAGCGCAACACCAGTGCGCCTCGTTCGAATGAAGAGTCAATAAACGACAGCACGCAAATTGGAAATCCCGGGACCGCAAGCGATCATCATTCTGAAAACCTCCGGCACTCTGGCGGCCAGCAATCCTCCAGTGTTCCCGGTCACAAACAAGAAACCAACATGGAAGATTTCGCAACAGTACTCGAAAATTTCGAAGCAGCTCAAACCGAAGCCATGGCCGCGATGGAAAATAAAGTCCTCGCCGGCACTGTGCTCAAACTGACCTCCACTTATCTTGTCGTTGATATTGGCGGCAAGTCCGAAGGTATGGTGCCGATTGCAGAGGTGCTTGACCATGAGGGCAACCCCAAGTTCAAGCCTGGCGATGAGATCACCGTCATGGTGGAACATGGAGAGACTGAAGAGGGATATCCCAAGCTCTCGCATATAAAAGCCCAGCGCCAGCAATCGCTGGAGGCCATTGAAGCTGCCTATAACGACAAGACCACGGTCAAAGGCCGAATTGTCGAGCGGGTCAAGGGCGGGCTCTCGGTGGATTTGAACGGGGCAGTAGCATTTCTTCCCGGTTCGCAGGTTGATGTGAAGCCTGCGCACAACCTCGACGCCATGAAAGGCCAGGAGCTCGAGGTACGCATCATCAAGCTGAACCGCAAGCGCGGCAATATTGTGGTCTCGCGTAAAGCCATCCTCGATGAAATTGTGGCGGAGCAGCGCAACAAAACGCTGGAAAAGCTCTACGAAGGCGCAGACCTGACCGGCACGGTGAAAAATCTGACCGATTACGGGGCTTTTGTGGACCTGGGCGGCATTGACGGCCTGCTGCATATCACAGACATGTCCTGGGGGCGGCTGACGCATCCTCGCGACCTGGTGCACGTTGGCGATGAGATTCACGTCAAAGTTCTGAAATTCGACAAAGACAAGCAGCGGGTGTCATTAGGCTTTAAACAGCTCACGCCCGACCCATGGCTGGACGCCGCCGAGCGCTATCCCGTGGGGGCGCATGTGAGTGGACGCGTTATCAGCGTCACTGATTACGGTGCTTTCGTTGAGCTGGAACAAGGCATCGAAGGGCTTATCCACGTCAGCGAGATGAGCTGGTCCAAGCGCATGAAGCACCCCTCCAAGATCGTCAAGATCAACGATCAAGTTGAAACTGTGGTGCTGAATGTGAATCCTACCGAGCGGCGTATCTCGCTCGGACTCAAACAGCTTGAAAGCAATCCCTGGGATACTCTCCACGAGAAATATCCCACGGGAATGGTGGTCGAAGGCAAAGTCCGCAACCTCACCGAGTTTGGCGCATTTGTGGAGGTTGAAGAAGGCATCGATGGCCTGGTTCACGTGAGCAACATGAGTTGGACCAAGCGCGTGAAACATCCCTCCGAAGTATTGAAGAAGGGCGAGAAAGTAAGGGCTGTGGTGCTTGCCATTGAACCTGAGCACCGGCGCCTTTCCTTAGGCATCAAGCAATTGCAACCGGATGCCTGGCAGAGCTTCTTCGATACCCACAAGATCGGCGATGTGGTGCACGGCAAGGTGTTGCGCACAGCTCAGTTCGGCGCTTTTGTACAAATTTCTGAAGGCGTCGAAGCCCTTTGCCATAATTCAGAGGCGGTGGATGAGCATGGCTCGTCCATTAAGCTGGAACCCGGGATCGAGCACGATTTCAAGATCGTAAAAATGAACCCGGAAGAGAAGAAAGTCGGCTTGAGCTTGCGGGGAATCGGTGAAGAAGCCAGCAGGGCAGACGTGGAAGCTTATAAGCAACCTGTCTCCAGCTCCGGAGCAACCACCACGCTGGGCGAGATCATGTCGCTCAAGCGCGCCAGCAACGACCAGAACTAGCAGTTTAAATAACGATTTCAAAAACCGCGGGCGTCACCGCGGTTTTTGTGTTTAATCCTAAGCTTTTAGCTCTTAGCTCATGGACTAGTCTTCGAACACACTCCCTTACTAAGAATTAAAGGAATCTATTCATTGGCTGGGGGAAGCAGTAATAGTTAAACTGCGTAGCAGAAGCTAAGAACTAAAAGGCTCAAGCGCAAAAAGATCACTTCTTCTGATTCTCAGTCTTCTGATTTTGCTCTGTCTTCTCGTCGGCCTTTTGATCGTTCTTCTGATTTTGATCGATATGCAGATTAAGCGTAGTCTTCTCGCGGGAATCGAATCCGCTGAGAGTTTTAGTAGGGCTTTTGCTCCCATTCAATCCTGCATAGAGTTCGTAATCCTGGTTGGGCGCCAAACCGCTAAACTGGTATTTCCCGCTATCGGTTGTGATGGAAGTCTTTACATTCAGCGTTTTGGTGTTTTTCAGGTAGACCACCGCACGCGCAATGGGATTGTCGCTCTGATCTAAAACCACGCCCGAGACGGACCGTACGGCGGGGCCTTTTTTTTGAACTTCAGGGGCCAGGGTGCCGGTGTTCTGCCCGCCACCGCCAATACCGTATTGGAAGCCGTAGGCAAGCGTGCCTGCTAACAGCAAGGCGAAAAGCGCGACGCGTTGTTTTGCGCTGGGCATAACATGCCTCCTTTCGGCTGCATCTTGTTCCGGACGGCAAGTCGATTATACGTCCAGCCCTTTCTTCTGCGTCAATACTGGCTGCTACTCTGTTAGATGCAGGCCGACATCCTCACGTTCATCATTTTGAATATGGACTTTAGCCTCAGGCGGCGGAGTGCCCTTGCGGGTCTTCACATCGGCCCACACGATGTAATCGGCTTCGACCGCCGGCACCCGCTGGGCGAATTCGCCACGATGGTCGGAGGTAAGCTCCCATTTGGCTTTTTTCCCATCCTTCCCATCGGCGGAGCGAATTTTTACTTTTACGCCATAGACACCGCGATTATCGGGGCCATAGACGGTACCAAAGATGAGTGCATAAGGCTTCTCTTTGGCAGCCTTCCCGGCGAACGCCGGGACGGCATGCGACGCTAGGATGGCGGCGGCCAAAGCCACATGCACAACCAGCAACCGCGAAAATGTTGCCGGCGATTTAGTATTCATCTTCCTCTTCTTCATCCTCGTCGTCATCATCTTCGTCTTCTTCTTCGGCAACCCGGTTCAGTTCGAGCGGATTGATTGTGACGACCTCAAAGTCAGTGCCGCACTCGCCGCAGGAGATGATGTCGCCTTCATCTACTTCGTCTTCAGCAATATCGAGATCGGTTTCGCATTCAGGACACAGCAACATTTTCTCTTTTTCCCTCATTCTTTCTTTCAAAACCCTTATTTATTATTAGAATCTTATGTGTGCCAACGTCAAGAGGGCCGGAATGATCACCATTCAATTAATAAGGAACTTGCTATGACTGGCAAGCAGATCTTTCTCCTGACTGCCTGTCTGATGGGTCTATCTGCGGGGACGGTTGTCGAAGGTCAATCTGCCCCAAATTCTTCACAGCCTGCCGGACAACCTTTTCATCTGCCAAAATTCCAAAGCACCCGCCCCGTCCGGGCCAGCATACAGGCTGATCCGGTGATTGCCAAGGCCCTGAAAGACATCTCGGCCATGCAGATTCAACATACCATTGAGACCCTGGTACAGTTCGGCAACCGCAGTACGCTCTCTTCCGCGCAGCCGGCCGCAAGCGGCCATGGCATCACTGCCGCCCGTGACTGGATCAAAAGCCAGTTCGAAGCCTACTCCAAAGATTGCGGCGGATGCCTTGACGTGCAGCTCGATACGTTTACACAACCTGTTTCTGAGCGGGTGCCGCAGCCAACGGAATTATCCAACGTTTATGCCGTGTTGCGTGGAACCGATCACGATCCGGCGTCTGCAGCATCCGCCGCCCATGCGGGGGTGGAGGAGAAAGCCAAGCGCATTGTGCTGGTGACCGGCCACTATGATTCCCGCAACAGCGATCCGCTGAACACGACGGATGCGGCTCCCGGCGCCAACGATGACGGCAGCGGCGTGGCCATATCCCTGGAGTGCGCGCGAGTGCTGAGCAAACTCAAGTTTCCCGCGACTATTATTTTTCTGACCGTGGCAGGCGAGGAACAGGGACTTTACGGCAGCAAACATTTTGCCCAGATGGCAAAGCAAAAAAATTGGCAGATTGAAGCCGTCTTAAACAACGACATTGTGGGAGGCGACAAGAATCCCGAACAGAATCCCAAGACGGTGCGCGTGTTTTCTGAGGGTGTTCCGGTAGCCGCTAGCGAAGCAGACCTGCGCCGGATTCGAGCTTTAGGAGGCGAAAACGATTCACCCTCTCGCGAGCTGGCCCGTTACATCGACGAGGTGGGCAGCGCCTATCTGTCAGCCTATGGATTTGCACCGACCCTCATCTACCGCAGGGACCGCTATTTACGCGGTGGCGACCATACTTCATTCAATGAAGAGGGATTTACCGCCATCCGGTTCACCGAATGGCGTGAAGATTTTCACCATCAGCACCAGAACGTGCGCGTGGAAAATGGCATCGAATATGGTGACTTGCCAAAGTTTGTGAATTTCGATTACGTGGCCAATGTGGCGCGCCTGAATGCCGCCACGCTGGCATCTCTGGCGTTGGCGCCGGCGCCCCCTCAAGATGTAAAAATCTTGACTAAGGAATTGGAGAATAATTCTCGGTTGACATGGACTCCTGCTTCTGGCATTCAAAATGAAATCCTGTGGAGGCCGACGGATGCCAGCCAGTGGAATGTAGTGCCCAACACTCAGGCGTTCATGGCAGAATCGTCGGCCGGACACGTCGATCAGGAGCTTGCAAACATCGATCTCTCGAAAGACAATGTAATCTTCGCTGTGCGCGCTGTGGATGCACAAGGACATAAGAGCTTGCCCGTCGTGCCCACACCGGAGAGAAATTAGGTATGCCGCCCAGAAGACGTATTGGCTCCGATCAAGGTATGACGCTGAGTTTCCCGCCCTTTACGCGGGTTGTGCTATGGCTCATGGGGATCAATACCTGTGTTTACTTGTTCCTTGAAATTCTGTCACTTTCGCGAACTACTCTCCCTTTTGCCAGGTATTTCGCACTGGGGAGCCTGCTAATTCCCCAACAGGTATTGCACGGCGAGGTTTGGCGGATTGTCACCTATTGCTTTCTGCATCAAGGCTTCCTCTACCTGTTCTTCAGCATGCTGCAATTGTGGATGTTCGGAGCGCAGCTGGAGCAGACCTGGGGCTGGAAAAGGTTTGCGAAATTCTATTTCATCTGCGTCATAGGGGCCGCATTAGCCGCGATGGCGTTGTCATACCTGAAGCTGTTGGGCCTTTCCCCCACGTCGCCAATTGCTGGCTCAGCTGGCGGGGTCTTTGGAGTGCTGATGGCCTTTGGAATTTTGTTTGCCGACACGGAAATCTTTATGTTTCCATTTCCCGTCACGATCAAAGCCAAGTACATGGTTGGCATTTTAGTGGTAATAACCGTAATTCTGGCGATGAATGAAGCAGGGGGGATCGGCAACGTTGCACAGTTGGGAGGCTTACTCACCGGTTTCCTTTACATCAAGCTTGGGGACCGTGGTTCACGCAAACGATACGCTCCGGGCGTCTATCCTGGCCGGGGGCTTTCGGATCGCATCTTCGAGCCCACGCCTGTGAAGAAGCCCTCTTTATTCGCCCGCTGGCGCGATTCCTATTACCGCTGGAAGCGCCGTCGCGCCGCCCGTAAGTTTGAAGTCTACATGCGCAAGCATGACCGCCAGGTTTACTTTGACGAGCACGGCAACTATATTGACCCCGAATCGGCCGAAGGGCGCCGCCGCGAAGAAGACGAGAGCAAGAAGCCCTGGATTAACTGACTGGATAATCTCAGTAGAGACGTATCCCCGCTACGCCTCTCCACAAAATAACGAACTTAACAAATAACCAACTTATCTTCTTCTACGCTCGCCGGCGACTTGAATGCGCGCCGGTTTGCGGCGGTCTTTCCTGCGCGGACGGTGGAACTCCTGCGCATCGCTGGCGCCGACCACATGCAGCCGCATGAAATTGGTTGATCCGGAAAATCGCTGAGTTCCGGCCACAACCCCCATAACATCTCCGGGGGCGACGGATTTGCTCTGCAGCAGTTCCCGCTCGGCAAACAGCACCATATCTTCCGCCGATGGAATTCTCCCGCAGGTCACCGGATAAACCCCCCAATACATGTTCATGCGATTGCACACGCGGGGCACATGAGAGAAGCCATAAATCAGGCATTTGGGGCGATATTTGGAGATGAGCCGGGCAGTGTTGCCTGATTCGGTGTAAACCGAGATGGCGCGCATATCCAAATCGAGGGCGGCGTGGGCCACCGATTCGCAAATGGTTTCCGCGATCGAAAGCTGATGGGTATCGTGCCGGCGGCGCATGACCGCCTCGCCCATATTGCTTTCCGCTTCAAGCACAATGCGCGACATGATGGCGACCGCCTCGCGCGGATACTTGCCGCTGGCGGTTTCGGCCGAGAGCATCACCGCGTCAGTGCCGTCGAAGATGGCGTTGGCCACATCGCTGGCTTCAGCCCGCGTAGGCCGCGGATTTTCAATCATCGACTCCAGCATTTGCGTGGCGGTAATCACCGGCTTGCGCCATGCCAGCGCCCGCCGGATGATGTGCTTCTGGATGACCGGCACCTTTTCCGGAGGCATCTCCACGCCCAGGTCGCCGCGCGCCACCATGACGCCTTCGGCCACGTCGAAAATTTCTTCCAGATGCTCGATGGCCTGCGGCTTTTCCAGCTTGGCAATCACCGGCATATCGGAGTTGTGGAGCGCCAGTTGGCGCTTGACCGCGCGCACATCATCGGCTGTGCGGATAAAAGAAACCGCCACCGCGTCGCAGCCGTGTTTGACGCCGAAGGCCAGGTCCTGCTCGTCTTTCTCGGTGAGCGAAGGCACGCTGAGCACGCGGCCGGGCAGATTAATGCCCTGGTGCTCTCCCAGCAGGCCACCGTTGATGACCTCGCACTCCACGTCATCGCCATGGATGGTCCGCACGCGCAGCTCAATGAGTCCATCGCAAAGCAGGATGCGGGCGCCCGGCTCAACATCATGAGACAGGGTCTGAAAGGTGGTGGAGATCAGGGAAGCAGTTCCCATCACGTCACGAGGGGTAATCACCAGCTTGGATCCGGCTTTGAGGGCAACCGGGGTGCGGTGTTTCAGCCGTCCGGTGCGGATCTTGGGCCCCTGCAGGTCCTGCAGAATGCAGATACTGCGGCCTTCCTTTTCGGCTACGCGGCGCAACATATCAATGCGCTTGGCATGATCGGGGTAGCTGCCATGCGAAAAATTCAGGCGGGCGACATCCATGCCCAGGCGCATAAGGTCGCGCAGCGCCGATTCGGAGCTGCTGGCGGGACCGATGGTACACACAATTTTGGCGCGACGCTTGTAATCGCGCACTGGGGAAACGGGCTCGTGCTCCGCTGCTTCATCCATTTCCTTAATATCGGGCGAGGGAACCGTCATCAAAGTCATTCCTTATAGTTTATCTGGTTTTTTCAATGGGACTGAACTGAAGGCTCTGTGCGCTTAACATCTGCCGCAGCCGGAGCCGGGGCTGCCGGCACGGTGCGCGGGTATATGAGCGCGTTGAACTCCGCGCCCATCAGGACGATCAAAGAGATTATATAAAGCCAGACCAGCAACGCGATGGCCACACCCAAAGGCCCGTAAATCTGGTTATAGTCGGCAAAATTGACTACATACCAGCCAAACAGCTCCGTTGCCGCCAGCCAAAGCACCGTGGAGAAGGCAGCGCCCGGCAAGACACGGTACCAGGGCTGCCACCGAGGCAGTCCAAAGTGATAAATCAGCGCCAATACGGCAATGCTGGTCAGCATGGAAAGCCCCCAGCGCAGCAGCAGCGAGAGAATGACAATCAATGGAGTAAACTCGCGGCTGCTGTGCAGTATGCTCCAACTTTCTATCTGGCTGCCAAAGGCCGCAGAGAGCGTAGCCATAGTCATGGGAACAAAAGAAGCCAGCACGAGCAGAAAGGCGATCCAGCGCTCTTTAAGGGGATGCCAGCAATGCTCCATGCGGTAGGCTCGCACGAAACCATCCATCCATGAAACCACCACACCCGAGGCGGCAAAGAGCATGATAGCCCCGGCGGAGACCAGGGTGCTCAGCGGCCGGGCCTGTGGATTTTCAAAATATGCGCGCACTGCCTCCTTGGTGCCCGGCGGAACAATTGCATTCAGCGCAGCCGCGATCTCCTGGACGATTTCAATCGTCTGGTGCGACGCCGCCAGAATGGCTGCTACCACCATCAGCGTAGGAAACAGCGTCAGGATGGAATAATAGGCAGCCGCCCGAGCCGAGGTAAACACATCATGCTCAAACCCCCGCCATAAAGCCAGGCGAAAGAGCCGCAGGAACCTTAGCATAAGTTGTTAAGAGTATGAGAAACCGCCGGAAGCTGCAAGCTGCAAGGCAAACAGAATAAACTGCGAAGACGCTGCTGAGCCGCAGAGAAATCCGTAGCCTGTTTTCGTCACCGATCTACACGGATTTGCAAAGGATCAATTTTTGAGTTCGGTTGCGGCTAGGACGAAGTTCTTAAGTTACATGCCCTCACCTCTTGCGCGCAAAGGTCGTCCGCGCTAAGCAACTTATTATCAATAACATATCAAGGTTGTCAAAGAGCAATCTGCCCAGCACTGAGCTGTACATTTCGAAGGCACACCTCGGCCGTCCATCAATGCCGGAACTGGAGCCGAGATTTTTCCGCAGTGGAAACAAAAACGCGGGCTTCGTGAAGCCCGCGTTTTGACTGAATGCTGAGTGCTGAATGCTGACCGCTTCTTATTCCGCTGCCAGTTCTTCGGTTTCGCCTTCCTGACGCATGAGTTCGAGCTGGCGCTCGGCCTCCTGGTAGGCTTGCGAGACCTCTTCCTGCACCTTGGCAGCGGCTTCTTCCAATTCCGGCGCCAGGCGCACGTTGCGGTAGTACTCCATACCGGTTCCGGCAGGGATGAGGCGGCCTACGATTACGTTCTCTTTCAGGCCGCGCAGGTGGTCCACCGCTCCGTTGATCGAGGCTTCGGTCAGCACGCGCGTGGTCTCCTGGAACGACGCCGCGGAGATGAACGAATCGGTCGAGAGCGAGGCTTTGGTGATGCCCAGCAGCAGCGGACGTCCCGTTGCCGGTTTGCCGCCGTTGACAATGACGCGCTCGTTTTCCTCGCGGAAGTGGAACTTGTCAATCTGCTGCTCCAGCAGGAAGGTGGTGTCGCCAACGTCTTCGACCTTCACCCAACGCATCATCTGGCGCACAATCACTTCAATGTGCTTATCGCTGATGTTGACGCCCTGCAGGCGGTAGACCTCCTGGATTTCGTTCACCAGGTAGGCCTGCAGCTCTTTCTCGCCCAGCACGGCAAGAATGTCGTGCGGGTTGAGCGGACCATCCATCAGGGGCTCGCCGGCCTTGACGCGCTCGCCCTCCTGCACGTTGATGTGCACGCCACGCGGAACGGAGTACTCTTTTTCCGTTCCCGTGTCGCTGATGACGAATATCTTGCGCTGTCCTTTGGCCACCTCGCCGAACTTCACCGTGCCATCGATTTCGCTGATGACCGCCGTCTCGCGCGGCTTACGGGCTTCGAACAGCTCGACTACGCGCGGCAGACCGCCGGTGATGTCCTTGGTCTTGGTGGTTTCACGCGGAATTTTGGCCAGCACGTCGCCAGGATGCACGGTATCGCCGTCGCTGATCATGAGGTGAGCGCGCGACGGCATGAGATAACGGCGCGTGCTCTTACCCTTGATGAGGATCGCCGGCTGGCGCTTCTCATCGGGCGACTCGGTGACCACGTGGCGTGAAAGCCCGGTGACTTCATCCACTTCTTCGTGCAGCGTCAGGCCTTCCTGCAAGTCTTTGTACTGCACTTGTCCGCCGATTTCGGTCAGGATAGCGAAGGTGTAGGGGTCCCACTCGACCAGGGCCTGTCCCAGTTGGACTTGGGCGCCGTCTTCCACCTTGATCTTGGCGCCGTATACCACGGCGTTGCGCTCTTTTTCCCGGCCCTTTTCGTCCAGAACGGTGATGGAACCGGCGCGGTTCATCACCACCAGATCGCCCGCCTTGGAGCGGACGGTCTGCAAGCCCACAAAGCGCACGATACCGGCATTTTTTGCCTCCAGACGCGACTGCTCTGAGACTCGCGATGCGGTTCCGCCGATGTGGAAGGTACGCATGGTAAGCTGCGTTCCCGGCTCGCCGATGGATTGCGCCGCAATTACCCCTACGGCCTCACCCAACTCGACCAGCCGCCCGGAAGCAAGGTTGCGTCCGTAGCAGCTTACGCAGACGCCGCGCTTGGATTCGCAGGTCAACACCGAGCGAATCTTGACGCGCTCGATGCCGGCTGACTGGATGGCAGAGGCCAGCTCTTCGTTGATGTCCTGATTGATATCAACGATAATGTTGCCCTCGTAGTCCTTGATCTTCTCCAGCGAGACCCGGCCGATAATGCGGTCGCGCAGCGGCTCGATGATGTCGCCGGCTTCAACAATGGAACCGACGTAGATGCCGTCGAGCGTGCCGCAGTCGTTCTCGCTGATGATCACGTCCTGGGCCACGTCAACCAGGCGGCGGGTCAGGTAGCCGGAGTCGGCGGTCTTAAGCGCCGTATCGGCCAATCCTTTACGCGCGCCGTGGGTGGAGATGAAGTATTGCAACACCGTCAACCCTTCGCGGAAGTTAGCCGTGATGGGCGTCTCGATAATTTCACCCGACGGCTTGGCCATCAGGCCGCGCATGCCAGAGAGCTGGCGAATCTGCTGTTTCGATCCGCGAGCGCCGGAGTCGGCCATGACGTAAATCGGGTTCAGGTTGCCGGCCTTGTCCTGCTGCTTCATGGCATCGAACATTTCGTCGGCAACTTTTTCCGTGATCTTCGACCAGATTTCTACAACCTTGTTGTAGCGCTCGCCGAAGGTGATGGCGCCGTCAAGATATTGCTGCTGCACGTTGATCACGTCTTTTTCCGCGCGGCTGACCAGCGTGGCCTTATCGTCGGGAATGACCATGTCGTCAATACCGATGGAAAGACCCGCCTTGGTGGCAGAGCGGAAGCCTAGCTGCTTCACCTGGTCGAGCATCTTGACCGTGATCTCAAGACCGAAGCGCAGGTAGCAATAGTTCACCAGCTGCCCGATGCCCTTCTTCTTCAGCAAGCCGTTGATAAACGGCATGGCATCGGGAAGCTCATCGTTCAGGATCACGCGGCCTACGGTGGTATTCAGCAACTGGCGCTCCACCTTCTTAGGTTCGGTGTGCAATACGTCCTGATCGTCATAAGCGGCGGTAAGGTCAATGACCTCGCCGCTGTAACGCAGGCGGATCGGGGTAAGCGTCTCTACCTCGCCGGCTTCCAGGGCAAGCAGCACTTCGTCAATGTTGGCGAATGCGCGGCCCTCTCCCTTGGCGCCCTTGCGTTCTTTGGTCAGATAGTAAATTCCCAGCACCATATCTTGCGTTGGCACGGTGATGGGCTGGCCTGATGCCGGCGAAAGAATATTGTGCGATGAAAGCATCAACACGCTGGCTTCCACCTGCGCCTCGGGCGAAAGCGGGATGTGCACAGCCATCTGGTCGCCGTCGAAATCGGCGTTAAAGGCAGTGCAAACCAGCGGGTGAATCTTGATGGCTTTGCCCTCCACCAACACCGGCTCGAAGGCCTGGATACCCAGGCGGTGCAGGGTTGGAGCGCGGTTCAGCAGCACGGGATGGTCTTTAATAACCTCTTCCAGGATGTCCCATACGATGGGTTCCTGCTGCTCCACCATCTCCTTGGCCTGCTTAATCGTGGTGCACTGCCCGGTCTGCTCCAGCCGGTGATAGATGAACGGCTTGAACAGCTCAAGCGCCATCTTCTTGGGCAATCCGCACTGGTGCAGCTTGAGTTCCGGACCCACAACGATGACCGAACGGCCGGAGTAATCCACGCGCTTGCCCAGCAGATTTTGGCGGAAGCGGCCCTGCTTGCCCTTCAGCGTATCGGAGAGCGACTTGAGCGGACGATTGTTCGCGCCGCGCAGCACGCGTCCGCGACGGCCGTTATCAAACAACGCGTCCACAGCCTCCTGCAGCATTCGCTTTTCATTGCGCACGATCACTTCGGGCGCATGCAGGTCCATCAGCTTCTTCAAGCGATTATTGCGATTGATTACGCGCCGATAGAGATCATTCAGATCGGAAGTCGCAAACCGTCCACCATCCAATGGAACCAATGGGCGCAGTTCCGGCGGAATAACCGGGATCACGTCCAGAATCATCCATTGCGGCTTATTGCCGCTTTTCCGGAACGCCTCGACGACTTTCAGACGCTTGGCGTACTTCAGCCGCTTCTGCATCGATGTCTCGTTCTTCATCTTCTCGCGCAGTTCGGTTGAAAGCTCGTCCACATCCACGCGCTTCAGCAGTTCTTTGATTGCTTCCGCGCCCATCATGGCCTTGAAGCCGGTCGCCCGGAACTGCTGGTCCAGTTCGCGGAACTTGGCTTCATCTTTAATTA
>DASREY010000218.1:0-5302 GCA_035651775.1 Terriglobales bacterium | reverse complement strand
ATGCGGTGCACCAGCTTGCGCGGCTCGCCTTCGTCGGGAATCACATAGAACCAGCGGCGCGTGACCATCGTATCCTCGCGCAACCCCAACACCCGGTAGGCAATAGGGTCGCGATGATGATGGTCGTAAAACAGCCATGCGTCGAAATCGCGCTCGCGCAGAGCTGACTGGATGCCCTTCAGATCCATAGGTCAAATCTTGATTCTAAATGGAAAGCGCGCAGCGCGCCATTGTAGGAAGCGGTCAGCGGTCAGCAATCAGCAGTCAGCCCCTAGGCAAGCATTTAGCAATTAGCACTTGGCATTTGGCCCCTAGGCCTCCTGAAGTGCTAAATTGCTAGGCGCCCAGGATTTGCGCTTTCGCACTGGCCGTCAGCTTTTCACGGGCAATGCCCATGCCCGATCCGCCCCCCTTCCCCATTACTCGAGTAATAGTTTCAGACACTGAAGTGAGAGTTTTGCGGTTGCAACTCGGGCGGTTCTGACCGGCTCCCAGCTTCCCTCGAACCCGAGAGTTAGTTTTCGAGGGGGGTGGGGGTTACTAAGTAACCTTTTCCGCGTTTGCAGGGCTCTCCCTGCGCCGTTGCCGGCTATGTGGTTGGACCGGATTTCATAAGCAATATCTCTGGCCCGAAGCTCTCCAGCTTTATACAGAGGATTGCCGTTCTGTATTTTTCAATGCCTGTAGTCAATGATGGCACAACACTTCAGGGAGTCAATAAATTGGTATCATCTCCGCCAAAATTCTTTGCTTCCTGCGACGATTTTCATGGGATTCACCCATATAAACACTCTCGAGTTTCGAGTCATCGTCTTGGTTCCGTCAGCGCGAGGGAAAAATCCAAGCGAAAGTCCGATTTCAGCCGCGGGTGGTTCCCGTCGCCATCGGAGGTCCTTCGCCACGGGGCTCAGGATGACAGTGTGTGAAAAGGTATGGTTTTCATTGCGGCTTGCCGCGCTGTGCCACACGAGTTACCTAAGCCGCGACTTTCTGGGCGGCTGCTGGCGCGGGGGTTGGCTTTAAAGTCTTGTCGTAAATCCATAGCAGCAGGGCGGTCGCGACGCCTACCGCTGTCACCGCCCACCAGATGCGCGTTGGCTGGTGCTGCACCTCGCCAAAATGGTGGATAAGCTTTCCGCCGAACCAACCGCTCACGAAGGCGCCAATTCCAATCGGCATGAATGCAAAGCCCATATAAGTCCCCTGCTGCCCCGGC
Organism: Terriglobales bacterium; assembly: GCA_035651775.1. Taxonomy (GTDB): domain Bacteria; phylum Acidobacteriota; class Terriglobia; order Terriglobales; family Acidobacteriaceae; genus QIAW01. Next base: position 4,086 of record DASREY010000218.1, on the reverse strand, counting down.
GGCGCCAGTCGTGACACGTATTCGTAATATCGCGGTGATTGGATAATCTCGCCCAGTGCGACCACCGCAAGGGCGAGAACTGCCATCGGAACCGTAGGATGAATAATCAGTACGACCCACGCCAACCCGGTGATCAGCGCGCCCAGGGTGATGGCGCGAAATGAAGGGACCTTCTGAGTCAAAATGCTCATGACCATGGTCAAGGAGATAACAAGAATTGGCCCCGTGGCCAGCATCAGTTCCGTGTTGGCGTTTGGATCGATATAGTCATGCACGTAGATGGGAAGGATAATGAACTCCTGCCAGAAGACGATCCAGTAGCCGGAAAAGATCAGCAGAAAAATCATGAAGCGCGGGTTGGAGACGACGGTCCAGAAGTTTTTTGCCGCCTCGGTCAGGCTGGCGGCTTGCACTTCATCGGAACGCTTAGGCTCTTTGAAGAACAACAGCACGGCAAAAAACATCAGGAACACGCTCAGGGCGGCCACACGGAAAACATTTTCCACGCTCATGTGGCGGTGCACCCAGGAGGCAACGATCGGCCCGGCTGCCCCGCCAATGTTCACCAGCGTGTAGTAGATGGAATAACCGATGGAACGAACGTTCTCTTTCGAAGCCCGGGCCGTGGTGCCCACGATGCTGGGCTTCACCAAGGCAATGCCGAAGGCGGGGAGCATCAGGACGAGGGCCACCATCACGGAAAGCGGCATAGCATTGCGCACCGGCGCGAGCCAGGAAGCGCCCAGCGATCCCAACAGGAAATAAGAGCCGCTCAGGATGAGATAGGCCAGAGAGAGTGCGCGGCGAAACCCCAGCCGGTCGGCAAGCGTTCCTCCAATGATCGCGAGGAACCAGACCAGCCCTCCGAAAAGACTGGTCAGATTCGCGGCCCGCTCCACGGGAAACTGCAAGGTTTCATGCAGATAACGCGCCAGCGATGCAAAAGCCGCGTAATACGACAACCGTTCGAAAAGTTCGCTGATGTTTGCGACCCAGAAAGGGCGCTCAAAACCGGTCCGTATCTCGCGCAAACGCTCGGAAAAGGGCAAAGGGTTCTCCTTCAACGCCATCAATCTCTATCAACCATCAGGAAGACGTAGCAAGCTACGTTTCTGCAGCCAAGGTGTCGACAGGTTAGCATCTTCTAGCTGCTTGTTCCTGTCTAGCTGCTTGTTCCTGTCGCTTGCAGCCGTTGGCGAAGCTGCTCCGCGCTGATGCCGCTGATGCGCACCACTTTAAGACGGCTGGTTGCGCCGCTGGCTATGGTAACGGAGGAGCGCGGCACTTTCAAAAGTTTTGCGAAAAATTCTATGCAGGCCTCGTTGGCCCGGCCTTCTACGGGTGGCGCTTTGAGCGCGAGTTTGAGGGCATCGTCCAGCTCGCCGGTGATGGCGTCGCACTTGGAGCGAGGATGGACTTTTACAGCGAAGGTGATGCCCGCATTATTTTCGCGGATGGTAAACATGTGAAGAAGTTCTCGGTTCTCGGTTCTCAGTTCTCAGTCAGTTGTCAGTCGCCAGTTTTCGGCAATCATTTTTCATTTCCAGTCCGCTCGCCGAAGAGAGCCGTGCCAACGCGCACGCAGGTTGAGCCTTCTTCAATCGCAACCTCGAAATCGTGGGACATGCCCATGGAAAGCGCGCCCAGGCTCACACCTGAAGTTCGAGCCAGCTCATCGCGCAAGTGCCGCAACCTGCGAAAATAAGGCCGCGCGCCTTCGGGGTCCTCCGTGAAAGGAGGGATCGCCATCAGGCCGCGGATTTCGACATGAGTGAATTCGGCGCTCTGCTTCAGCAAATCCCGCAGCTCGGGGGAATCGGGAGAGAAGCCGTGCTTGGAAGATTCTCCTCCAATATTGATTTCCAAAAGCGTCTCCAATTTTTTGCCGAGCGCCTGGGCAGCGCTGTTGAGCCGCTGGGCGAGGCGGATGGAATCGATGGAATCAACGGCGGCGAAAAGCTCTGCCGCCTGGCTGGCTTTGTTCGACTGAAGGTGCCCGATCAGATGCCAACGCGCGTGGACAAGATGGTGCAAGCTTGCGGCCTTGGCAGTGAACTCCTGCACCCGGTTTTCGCCAAAGACCCGGATTCCAACCTGGTAAGCCTCTTCGATTCGCGCAGGCTCGACCGTTTTGGTGACCGCCATCAACGTTATTTCTTCCGAAGAGCGGTTAGCGCGGCCGGCGGCGGCGACGATGCGCTCGCGAATCACAGCGACGTTTTGCGTGATGGGCATTGGGGAATTGGGTAATTGAATCATTGTAGAATTTTGTAATTGAAATTACTCAATTACAAAATTACCCGATTACCTAATGTGATCTTTCAATGTTTTTTTCCGCCTTCCAGCGGTTTGCGGGCGAAATAGTAAAGTGAGACTGCAAGCAACAAGAAGGTGATCACCGCAAGCAGATTGCTGTTTGCCATTGCGGGAAATTTCGCGCCCCAGGCGAGTGCGTTCTCCGGCAGTTTTCCCGTGGCCTCGAGGAGTTTCACGCCGATTCCCAGCAGGCCCATGATGCCGCCGGCGGCGATAAGTCCGCTGGCGAACAGCGATCCCGGGCTGACCTCGCTTTCGGTGGGAGTCTCCCCTTTACGTTTTGCCGAGGTTTCCACAAGCCAGCGCACGGCTCCGCCGGCAAAAATCGCAAGGGTGGTGCCAATCGAGAGATAGGCGCCCACGGCGAAGGCCAGCGAGCGTATACCCAACAGTTCCACAACGATGACGAGAAAGACACCGAGCAACACCAATCCCCAAGGCAGCTTTTGGGTGAGAATGCCATTGATCACGGTTGACATTAACTGTGCCTGAGGAGCGGCGGCGCGTTCGCTGCCGATACCCTGGATCCACTGCACTTCGATCTGGCCGGTTTTAGGATTGTAGAGATATTTTCCGTTGGCGATCTCACGCGAGTTGATGGCGTTCAGCACATAGTAATCGCTGCCCGCGGCCGTGATCTGCTGCCCCTGCGCATTGCGATAGCTGAAGCGGTCGCGATCAAAAGTCGGCTGATCATTGGTTTTTTCCAGGTTTACTCCGGGCGGCAGATGATTGATGTCAACCTGTTTCACCAGCGGGCGAAATTCTTCAAGGCCCTTATTCATACCGGTGAGCGTGAAGCCCACGGCAAAGGTGGAGATGGTTACACCAATCAGCAGCGCAAGCTGTTGCGCCCTGGGGGTAGCGCCGAGCAGATATCCGGTTTTAAGGTCCTGCGAGGTATCGCCGGCGTTGGAGGAAGCGATGCAAACAACGCCTCCCACAGCCAAGACCAGCGCCCCAAACGCGGACGCGGTCCAGCCCAGCGCAAGAAAGATAGCGGATGTCGCCATCAGAGTCGCGATTGTCATCCCAGAAACGGGATTGGCAGAGCTTCCAATCAGTCCGGTAATACGAGAGGAAACCGTTACAAACAGAAATCCAAAGACTACGACGAAGATAGAGGCAATAATGTTGGCAAAGAGTGAAGTTTGAGCGCCGGGAATGGGCTTGAAGGTGAGAAACGCCCACATCATGACGATGAGCAGCACCGAGCCACCTACAGTGACCGAAATGGGCAAGTCGTTTTCGGTACGCAGGTTCGACTGCTCGCTCTTACCGGCTCCGAGTTGCTTCAAACTGGCCCGCAACGCGGAGACAATAGTGGGAATGGTCTTGATCAAGGTGATCAAACCAGCCATAGCGACAGCGCCGGCGCCCATGGGTCTTACATAGGTAATCCAGAGGTCTCTAGGCGACATCTGCGAAATAGGAACCGTGCCGGGATAGATCGGCGTGGTCATGCCGGCGCCAAAGAAATGAATCGCCGGCATCAGCACCAGCCAGGAAAAAACGCCACCGGCGAGCAGAACTCCGGCAACACGCGGGCCGATGATATAGCCGACGCCCATGTACTCGGAGGTGGTGGAAGCACGGATCGAGGAACCGGGATAGGATTTGATATCCCATGTGGGAGTGCTGGGCCAGGCGGCGAAGAGATTCTCATTCTGGAAAAGCGTGTAGAGCGCGCCCAATCCCAGGCCCCAGAAAACGCGCCCAGCAAAGCTGCCTCCGCGGTCGCCGGCGATGAGCACATCGGCACAGGCTGTG
>DASREY010000217.1:0-17364 GCA_035651775.1 Terriglobales bacterium | reverse complement strand
ACCCGCGGCAACTTCCAGTACCGTATTGCTCTTGGGTTTGGTGATGAACTCAACCCCGCCGCCTTCGGTGGTGCAGACAATCTGCCCGGTCTGGCGGACCGTCTGGCCATAAAAGCCATAGCTGGTCCGTTCGGAAATCGCTTTCTGATATTCCAGTTTGACCATGCCGATGTCGTCGTGGCTGTCGTCGGAAAACAAACGATGGTAAGCATCACGGGCGTAAAACTTAAAGGTATGCTCCAGGTCGGGCCGCCAGGTCAGGGCTCCAACTAAATCAGCGCCCCAAACCGTACCGCGATGAATGCCGTAAGTTGCAGAAGCGGGTTCCGCGGTAGCAAACTGGCCCACCATGCGCGACGGCAAAGGATTAACAAGGCGAAGCGCATCGTCTCCGAATGTATTGCGGGCTTCGAAGTCCCAACTCACGAAGCGATTGAAATCGCCGGTGGCCAGCAAGGCAGTGCGATGAAAGACGTTGCCCTGAATTTCCGGCGACGTGTAATGGGTCATGGTCGAATCGTGCTGCAGCAGAAGATAGGCCTTTCTCCACTGCATCGAGGTCGCCAGGTATCCGTCATAGACAGATTCGAATGTCGGAAGATTGCGGAAAGGTCCGGCGGCGGCGCTATCAAACCCTTGCGAAGTGGCGGCCCCATAGAGATAGCGCATGTGAAACGGCTGCGGCACAATGATGGGATCGCCTCCATTCAGCGCGGGCACATAATGAAAATCAACCGGCCTGGCCTGAGGGTCATCGGCCAGCAACGGCGGCGGAGTGGCTTCGCTGATTTCAATCTGAGGGGCGCTTTTGGCAGCTTCTCCACATGGATTTCTTCCCGCCGGACCCGCCGTCAGCAGAGGATCGCAATCCCTCGATGAGCTTTCACCCGATATTTGCGAGAGCGCCCTCTGAGACATACAAAAGGACAACAGAAATAGCGCTGCTGCAATCGAGGCTTTTCCTGCCGCAAGATGTTTTGTGTACCGCTCTGCGCCGAACCACATCACGGCACCACCACCGTATCGCCGGAATGGAGAATTACATTCTGGTCGGGATTGTGTCCTTTAACGACCTCGCTGTAATTGAACTTCAGCCGGTTGTCCTGGCTGCTGGAGCGCAGAATGTAAATCTGTTTGCGATTGGCAAACTGGGTAAGTCCCCCGGCGCGTGCAATGAGCTGCAACACATTCATGGGCGCAACCACGGAATAGGCGCCGGGCTTGCCCACCTCCCCGGTGACGTAGACCATCTTGCTGCGCACCTCCGCCACTGTAACCGTGACTTGGGGGTTGGTAAGCACAGACTTGAGCTTGTCGGTAACCAGTTGCTGTATCGCTCGCGGAGAAAGTCCGGCCACGCGGAATTCATCGATCAGCGGAAGCGAGATATTCCCATCAGGACGAACCGTTACGCTCTGAGAAATCTCCGGCTCTTTCCACACGTTGATGTGCAAAAGGTCGCCTTCGCCCACCAGGTATTCCTGCTCGGGCGCTGGAACGTCGTGCACAGCCTTCGGCTCGCCGCCGGTCTGCACTCCCAGGACCGGTTCTTTCGATGCCTGTTCACTTTGCGGCTGCTCTTTTTGCGCAGGTTGCGCCGGCTCTTTGGCGGTGATGGACGAATTTATTTCGAGCTTATTGGCCGCCGAATAGTCCTGCCCCCACAGCGATACGCAAAGAGCGGCGCTTGCGGCCAGCACCATCAGCCTGGGCCGCCTTACGAGATTCACGAAATTTTCCTTTAAAAACATAGGCATAGCCTCTTATTAAGCAAGCCGGTTACCAACTTTCTGTTCAATCTGAGGGGGATAAACTCCGCTTTATCGCCTTCAGGCCCATTTCCCGACGCACGTTATGCGGGAGAGGTGAAAAGTTTTGCACTCATCGGCCAAAGATTTTCGACCCTAACTCGTTGTCCCAAAGCCGTTATTTAGCGCCCCGGCCCAGCAAGACAACTTTTGCGGTCTCAAAAATGATGGCTAAATCGAGCAAAACAGAGAGGTTTTTGATATAGAAGAGGTCGAATTCGAACTTGACCTTGGCCTCTTCCAGGCTTGCGCCATACTGATATTTCACCTGGGCCCATCCCGTCAGTCCGGGGCGTACGCTGTGGCGCTGATTGAAATAGGGGATCTCGCGTTCCAATAGCTCGCAAAAATAAGGGACCTCAGGCCGCGGACCTACCAGGCTCATCTCGCCCCGTAGGATGTTGAATAACTGCGGCAACTCATCGAGCCGGAACTTCCGGATGAAATTTCCCACGCGGGTAATGCGCGGATCGCGATCGGCGGTCCATTGCGGCGCGCCTTTCTCTGAACCCTGCTTCATGGAACGAAACTTCAGGATCTGGAAAGGCCTGCCGCCCAGGCCCACCCGTTCTTGCCGGAACAGGACCGGACTTCCGCTTTCTATCCAGATGGCAATCCCGGTCGCCAGCATGAGTGGAAACGTCAAGGCAATGAGGAGCGATGAGATCACGATGTCTGTCGCCCGCTTGATGGCCAGAAGGAAACGCGATTTGCGAAAGCCCTCGGAAAGAATCAGCCAACTCGGGCGTAACTGCTCCAGCATGATGCGGCCGGTAATGCGTTCATAGACCGAAGCTGCCTCTTCAATGGGGAGCCCCTGTAGCTTGAGCGCGGCCAACTGGCGAATGGGCATCACCCCGCGCCGCTCGCCGAGCGAAATCACAACCCGGTCAATGTGCTCGCTTTCTACAATCTCTTCGAGCTGCGAAACGCCGCCGATAATGCCGGGGTTGACTAGGGATTTTCCGATGTTCTCGCCTTTTTCATCCAGAAAGCCCACGACCTTATACAGCAGCTCAGGCCGGCGCAAAATTTCGCGTGTAAGGCCGATTCCTTGCGAGCCTGTGCCCAGAACCAGTACACGTTCAAATGTGCCGGAGATGCCCTTCGTAGCTTCCAGTCCCAGCCGCCAACCCACAATCAACACGATTGCCGCCGGCGCTACCAGTCCTACGATTCCGCGCTCCAGACGGACGGGAGGGACCAGGTAGTAAAACAGAGATAACACCAGCAGGGTTATTCCCACAGCGCGAAGCGAATGCACCACAAGCGCGTTGCGGTTCTTGATGGTGCCCAGGTCATACAGATCGTTGTAGTACAGACTCAACTGGCAAATCGTGGTCACCAGCACAAAGCGCAGCCAGTTGCGAGGTTCGGAAAGATAATCCTGGATGACGGCAATATTCATGAAGCGCAGGCTGGTTGCCATCAGCAACGAAAACAGGATCAGCAGGCTTTCGCATACCACCAGCAGCAGGGTCCGCTTGGGGAAATAGTGTCCGCCAATGCGGATCATGATGTTGCCGTAGCTTCGGTTGATTAACCTGAAGCTGGCGGCATGGCGCGAAGCCGGCGGGAGCACATTCACTCCGCCCGCGCCTTCTCCGTAGATGCCGTTTTCGTTCGCCATTGCCCGCCTTATTGGTTGAGAGACGCGGCAATCGCATCTGCCACATACTCACTCTGTTCTTCCGTCAACTCCGGAAAGATGGGTAACGAGAGCACTTCCTTGCATGCCGCCTCGGTCTCAGACAGGTCGCCTTCCCGATAACCCAGATTGGAATAAATTGGCTGCAGGTGAATTGGAACCGGGTAGTAAATCATGGTGGTGACCCCGGCTTCCCCCAGCCGTTTTTGCACCACATCGCGGTGCGGAACGCGGATGGTGTACTGATGAAAGACGTGGTCTCCAAAACTGTTGCGCCGGGGGGTAATGACCTCAAGAAAACGGAGCAACAAGTCATAACGATCGGCCACTGTGCGCCGTTGCGCTCCCCATTGATCGAGGTAACGCAGCTTCACCCGCAGGATGGCAGCCTGCAACTCATCCAAACGGCTGTTCCAGCCTTGCTCTTCGCTGAAATATTTCTTTGTGCTTCCATGCGCTCGCAGGGAAACGATCTTGCGATAAATTTCTTCCGAATCGGTTACCACCATGCCGCCGTCGCCGTAGCATCCCAGATTTTTGCTGGGGAAAAAGCTGATGCATCCAATGTCCCCCAACGAAGCGGTGCGACGGCCGTGATACGTCGCGCCCAGGGCCTGCGCTGTGTCTTCAATGACTTTCAAATTGTTGGCTTTAGCTACCGCCAGGATGGGATCCATATCCGCCGACTGCCCATAAAGGTGGACTGGAACAATCGCTTTGGTGCGCGAGGTAATCAACCCTTCGATTTCCGCCGGATTAATATTGAACGTATCCGGCTGAATATCGGCGAATACCGGCTTGGCGCCAAGCAGGCTCACGGCATCTGCCGTGGCGATGAAGGTGAACGAGGGAACAATTACCTCGTCGCCCGGCCCAATGCCGCAGGCCTTCAGAGCAAGAATCAGCGCGTCTGTGCCCGAAGCAACACCGATTCCGTATTTTCGCCCGCAATATTTAGCGATCTCCTGCTCGAGGTTCTTGACCTCGGGGCCGAGAATAAAATGTTGCCGCTCGAGAACGGTGTCAATCGCCGTGCGAATTTCTTCTTTAATGGCGGTGTATTGCGCCCGCAGGTCGAGAATGGGAATCGTGGTCTTGTTCTGAAGTTTGACAGCCGTTGCCATGAGTTTTAGAGAATCCTTTTTTCAGAATTTGCCGCGCTTGCTAACAATGCATTCCTTCTGCCAAATACAAGCGCCCTGGCGGCAACCGCCACTCGCCGCCCAAATTCGGGCCTTGAATACCGCGCATTCGTTGCAGATTCAGTAGTTTGAGAAACAAAAAGAATGGCAGGTTAAGATGAGTTTCTCCGACGAAGCACATCGTTTCCAGAAGAAAGCTCCGCTACAAGTTGAAAACCATTTCACATGTGCGAGGAAGTGCTGGCCTCTGCGGGTCAATGCGGCGTGGAAGCAGGAATACCACTTCAGTGTGAAAAAGGTTTCACATCGGCTGCGGTTTCATTTTGTATGCGGGCGTTTGATAGCTGGGCTAGACCCGGCGGAACTGGTTTCATCAATCGTGTCTGAAAAGGGCACGCGTGTTTGCGGTGGCACGGCTTCAGCCGTGCTGTAAGACCCAATAAGAATCAGGGCTTTAGCTCTTGAGCCAAGTGAGCGCGCCGCTCAAGGACTTTTATGGAACCAATATTCTGTTAGTAATGGGTTAACTTGCTTTTTCGCAATCGCACCCACTTGGCAGCATAAATGCATAACTCCTGATTGCTATGAATACCTACACACCAACAGTAGCTTTAAGCAGCGCAGATCTGCTCAAAACCAAGATTGAAACCCGCACCGCCAATATCGGCATCATCGGACTGGGATACGTTGGCCTTCCCCTCGCGCTTTTGTTCAGCGAACAAAAGTTCAAGATCACCGGCTTCGACATTGATGAACGGAAAGTCAAGACGCTTTCCGAGGGTGGCTCTTACATCGTCCGCATTCCCGGAACTGAAATTCAGGCTGCCGCCGCCAATGGCTTCAAGGCCACCAGCGACTTCGCCCGCGTCTCTGATATGGATGCGGTGATCATCTGCGTGCCCACTCCGCTCAATGATCATCACGGGCCGGACCTGACCTTTATCGAATCCACGGCGAAGAGCCTCGCTCCCCATCTTAAGGCGGGCCAGCTCATCGTGCTGGAGAGTACAACTTATCCCGGCACCACGGAAGAGCTGTTGATTCCCATTCTGGAAAAGAATCCGCGTGGGCTCAAGGCCGCCAGAAACGGCGCCGCTTCTGATCGGGAATTTTATGTCGCATTCTCACCCGAGCGTGAAGATCCAGGCAACGACACGGTGGCACGGCGCGACATACCAAAGGTGGTAGGAGGGCTGAACACTACGGCCACGGAGCTGGGCAGCGCGTTGTATCGCAGCATCTTTAATCGCGCTGTCCCGGTCTCCGCTCCCGCAGTGGCAGAGATGACCAAGCTGCTGGAAAATATCTACCGCTGCGTGAATATCGCCCTGGTCAATGAACTTAAAGTCCTCTGCCTGCGCATGGGAATCGATATCTGGGAGGTGATTGAAGCGGCCTCGACCAAGCCCTTCGGCTTCCATCCTTTTTATCCCGGCCCGGGCCTGGGCGGCCACTGCATTCCCATTGACCCGTTCTACCTTTCCTGGAAAGCCAAAGAATACGACTTCCACACCCGCTTCATCGAGCTGGCCGGCGAAGTCAATCTAAGCATGCCCTATCACGTGGTAGCTTCAACGGCGGCCGCGCTGAACCGGGAAAAGAAAACCCTGAACGGCGCCAAGGTCCTGGTGCTGGGCGTCGCTTATAAAAAAGATATAGACGACCTGCGCGAATCGCCATCGCTCACGGTAATCGAGCTGTTGCAGAAAGAAGGAGCGGAAGTAAGCTACAACGACCCATATTTCGCCTTCGTAGGCCGCGGACGCAAGTACGACCTGCAGATGTCCAACACTCCGCTGGACAATCTACAGCAGTACGATGTCGTGATGATCGTAACTGACCACTCCGACTACGACTACGAAAAGATCGTTCGCGAATCCCGTTTGGTGGTTGACACGCGTAATGCCACCAAGGGAATCAACGCCGCGAATATCGTTCGTTGCTAGAACTTGTTTCGCTGCTGAGGGATCGAAACATATCTATCGAGTATCTTTGAGACCCGCTCGAAAAAGTTCTTCCCGAGAAACTGCGGACTGAAGAAAATTCCGGCCAGAGGCGCACAACGCCTTTGGCCGGAATTATTTGTAAGCCCACCGATTATGTCATTTCAGTTATTACTGTGCTGTTCGGGTGAGTACGCCACCCACCTTGCGCGCTACGGTCAACGGCTTTGATCATCGTGGACCCGTGTAAACATTGGCGAGAAGCGATGTCACGCTGGTTAGTCGCTGAGGTCAATTCCAAGCTTTCAATTCGCTCCAAGCAAGCAGCCAGCGAGGAGCAACTACGCGACCTTCAGGTGATCCTCAATTTCCTTCTTTATCAGGTAATCGCCAAGGAAGGGCACGATACCGAACCATGACATGCAGCTGATTGCAATGGGAAGAACTTGGCCGACAGCTCTGGCATGAACCACGCCAATAGTAAGCACCAGACAGCCCAGAATGTCCCCAAGAAGAATGCTCGAAATCGGTTAACAGAAACGATCACGTTGGTCAGTCCATTGTCGCCTGTCTGGCAGCGTACCTCGACTCCACGGAAAAACCCCGGCATACCAAAGCGAGCCGGGGTACCCTCAACATTAATTGCGAGTCAACTGCCCGACGCGCCTCTCAAAAAACACCAGGAAAAAGTCGGTCCTTGGGTCCAAAAAACACATTTCTCCAAAGGATTATGTATGCGTGCACGAGTCCGACTGCAGCTGCGTCCGGTATAGATGCAGCTGCTTCTATACTGCCGCCGATAAGACATCCCACTTTACCGCCCGCAACGGAACTACTGAACATGCAACCTTTGGCAAATCCGACCATTGCTGCTTTTATGGTTGTTGACGCAAACTTCTCCGCAGGTTGCTCAACAGTATCGAAGGCTAGCTGCCAAGTATTTTCGCACGTGCCGTACTTGCCCGAAGGATCGCAGTGCCAGACATCCATTCCTACATGTTCATTTGTGTTAAAGGAGCCGACAGTCACCCACTCGTAGTCACCACCGTGTTGTTCTATGCGAAAAGTCCCCTCAAGATTGGGATCATCGAAAGGATGCTCATCCGTTTGATATGTAACCGTGAAGGGGGCCACCCACTGAAGACGCTCAATCGTGCCATCTTGCATGGCGCGAAGTCCATCGCAGTTATTGTCTGGACACTGCACTGTTGCCCCTCCATTCGTAAAATCATCCGCAACCTCGCAAGGATATGGCTGATTATCGATATAGCACTCGGTACTGTTGGAAGAAAGTCCCTTGGTATCTTTGAAGCTTGCAGGGTTATCAGCTACATATGCATACCGGTTTAGGGACTGGGGATTGGAGAAATCCATGCTGCCTCGGTATGGATCAGTCGTCATCCAGCGTCCTTGGGTTGTTGAGTATTTGCGGAACAGGGTGTGCTCCAAGTTAGTTTCAAGGTCATGAATATCATCGGTAAAGTGAAAGAGGCTCGAATCTGTGCCGGTGCAATTGAGCCCATCCCCAAAGGGCAGGCTGGTGCAGGTCTCTGATAAACTTCCGGTCACGTTGGAAGTAGCCCGCTTGGTTCCTAGCCAATCGCTGTGGAGGAAATTTGTGGTCCCACCAGAGTAGGTAGCCAGGTGCCGGCCGGCTGGCGTATAAATTTCGCTGTAAGAAACCCCAGGAGGATTCAAGGAAGGGTTGATCTGACTAATCGGGTGGCCAGCCAAGTCATATACATATTCGGAACCAGGCCCTGTAATTCGACGCCCTTCCGCATCATAAACATACTTGGCTGTGTTTCCACCATCCACCTGAAGCAGCCGGCCTTCGGCGTCATAGGTATAACTATGAAATCCGTCATTGGTGACGTTGCCTAGCGCATCGTAGGTGATTCCGCTGCCTGTGATGTGATTGAAATTGTCGAAGGTGTATTGCGGCGACGGACCGCCCTGAGGTGCAAGCTGCTGCAAGCGGTTGCCATAACGGTCATAAATATAGGCAAAGGTCTGCTGGCCGGCGTTTTTGCTCGCACCCGAGAGGCGGTTGAACTCGTCATGTGAATAAGCCCAGTTGCCATTCACGGAGTCGTTGGCCGTCGCTATGTTTCCATCGGGAGCGGTAGCGAGGGCGTAGGAGTGAAGATTGCTGCCGGTTCCACCTGTGAGCGTTGCCCCAGAGGGAGTGACGGTAAACGACGAGCCGGTGAAATAAGGGCTGTTGGTCGCCGATGAAGCCGAGAGTGAAAAATTGATGCCTGCAGTTCCGGTAACAGTTCGCAGATTGAGGGTAGCACCCGAAGGGCTGGCGGTAACAGGAGAACTAGGATCGCTGCTAAGCGCGGCAGCCAAGGCTGAAGCAACTGACTGGGCCGTATTGTTCTCGGTCGAAATTGCAGCCGTATAATTCTGTGTTGTATCGGTGACATCCCATTCTCCCACCATGACGCCATCCACCAGCAACTGCATGTGAGGGTGAATGTTGTAATCGGATGAGCCATAGGCGGAAACCGTAATCGTCTGTCCTGCCGCGCCGGTCGTGAACATAAGGTCGCCATTGCAGAGCAGGGCGCCCACGCCATTCGTGTAGCTGTTGCAAGGCGCCGCGGTGTAGGAAACAGACGGATCGTTGGGCAGAATTGTGGTCGAGCCTATGGTAATGGAATTGATATACAGATTCCTGTCACCCCCGCCCTGTGGGGTGCCATTGCCACATCCAGAACACGAGTCATTGGTAAAACGCACGTCAACAGTAGCCGCGCCATACGGGATGGTCTTGGAAAACCCATTCACCGTAACTGTAACTGTGCCGCTATCGTAGACAGTACCAGTTCCCGGACCTGTGCCTCCCGTGAGGGTAGAGCCGGAATTTGCAGCGGTAAACGAGGGAGTACTGAAGTGGCTGGAATCATAGGAGCAAGATGAAGAAAGAGAATAGTTCGTCGTCGCCCCCGGAGTTTTGGCGATCAACGAAATCGTTGTGGAATTGAGGGGACACTGACCTGCAATTCCATTGGTACTCGCCGTTACGTATGCACCGGTATCCGCATTGATGCTGCTGCAAAGCCCCTGTGCAATCGAAGCGGCCGTCGCGCCGGAGCCCGACCATGACTGCGCATTGCCATGGTTGTTAGTTGTGATTGTGCAGCTGCCCGCGTCAAAAACCGTGGTATAGGCTGCATCCTGACCACCTGACATCTGATTGTCACCAGAGATAGAGAACGAGCCATCGCCGAAATCCGCAGAATCATTACTGGAATAACCGTACGCCAACGGGTAGTTCGTAGAAGACCCATAGCTTTTGCTACGCAGAATAATGTCACTTTCGTACTGGGATACTGCAACCGACGATGCCGTAACCACGTTACCAGCGGACGCATTGATGGTATTTACCGCGTCTGCCGCAACTGAGGCCGCCGTTGATCCCTGACCGTATCCACCGCCGTACCCATTCCCATTGATATAAACAGTGACGCCGCCACTATCCCATTGCGCACTCTTGGACCACTGGTCGCAATCTGGGGGATCGGAATAAGGAAGCCAGTCAATACATGGATATGCCCACTGTTCTGCGCCATAGACAGATATCCGATCCGTGGACTGTGTCGCCGCCTGGGTCTGCACCTGCGTCGATTGCACCGCACCATGGATGGTCACGCTACCCTGGCCGGGAGTGCCGGCAGGCAGCTGTTTAACGCGCTCTGATCCCGCAATGACTACACTACCGCTGGCAGCACTATTGCCGAGGGATTGGGCCGTGCGCGAACTGACTGCACCACGGGGACTGTACTTCACGTTTTCTACAACTCCATTCCCTAGAACATCATTCACTACTCCAAAGGCTCCATAGTGTACATTGCTGAGCAGCGTGCCGGGATGGTTGGCATCGCTAAGAGTACTGGTCAACCCGTTAAAGCGTCCCACCGCGTTATAACCGTAGTTGTAAGTTGTGGTCAGACCATCGCTGGCCGAGGTCATATCACCAGCAAGATCATATTGGTAATCGAGAGGATACCAACTCTTGCCGCAGGTCCGCGGGCTACACTGCCAGTTGTGCTGGATTCGCCCCATGGAATCGTAGCTGAAGACGCTGCGGGTAGCAGCGTTGTTGTATTCGGAGGTCAGGCGTCCGGCAGGGTTGTTCACTGTGATCCCATAAGGCATGGTCTCGTCATAGTTGAAGTAGGCATTCGGTGCGGTGGTATCGCTGTACCAGCGTTGGGCCAGGCGACCTAGCGCGTCATAGACATAATGCGTTGCAGTGGTTACCGCAGGATTGGTCTGATTCACCTGGGGCCGCGTGCGCTGAATGAGCTGGCCATCGTTGTCGTAGCTGTAAGCAGCCGTAGAGGGCGTGGTTTGTCCGGTGGCAATCCACTCCGGCTCGCTCTCGGAGGTCAGCCGTCCCAGGCTGTCATTAACAAATGTTCGAGGAAATACGCCGCCTTGGTTGATGGTTGTGGTTAGGTTGCCATTGCTATCGTAGCTGTAGCCGTAGGTCGTAAGAAATCCGGTAGCGGGAATATCTTGTCCACAAGCTTTAGGCGTTCCGCTGTCGCCTGACAGCGTGGTGTTGGAGACCTCGCAAACCGAAGTCAATCTACCCAGACCGTCGGTCTGGGATATGCGGCTTACATTGGAGCTGCCGTTGCCTTCATCAGTGATCTGCGTAGCCCGGTCGGTATAACTGTATTGGACACTGCTGCCATCGGAATGTACGACCGCCGCCGTCCGTCCAAGCGTGTCATAGAAAATGCCATCACCGGCGCCCGAACAAACCTGAGTAGTACTTAGGCCACTACTCTGATATGGATACGAACGAAAGGCAAGCCTGCCTGTGGCGTCATAGCAGAGATCCTGTTGGTCATAGGGTGTAGACTCGCCGTTGGTTACAGCAGTGCGGGATGTACGTCCCATTCCATCCACCTGCACATAGGAGTCCGCGGTGTGCGAACTGTCAATCTTGCTTTGAGTGTGTACCTGAGTCGGGCTGTCATAGGAAATGTTCGTTTGTCCGCCATCGGGATAGTCGGTTTCAGTCGGACGCCACGAATTGTCGTAATGGAAAGTTGTTGTTTGCTGGTTCTGGTCGTCAGTGACTGTTTTCGCAAGTCCCAGATTGCAGTCATATTTTGACGAAATGCTATGGTGGACCAGAGTAGCATCCGGCAAATTCGTATCGGGTAATATCGTTTTAGTAACAAATGCACCGTTACAGTCGCCGTAGACAAACGAGGTGGTGAACTTGTTAGGATCTGTCGTGCTCAACATATTGCCGGCATCATCATAGGTAGCCAAGGTATCGAGCGTTCCACCCGTCGTGCCCAGCCATTGATGGACGGAAGTCAGGTTGCCACGCGAGCCGGTCACTGCCGTATGCTGACGCAACCCCGTTGTGGGTGTTACTTGTCCTTCGTCATAACCATACGTGGTTTTTGAAATTTGATGGTTGTTGCCGTCAGAAACTGTAACCGTCAACGGCCGGTCCACGATATTGTTGCCCAAAGGCGCATATACAATCGTGGTTTTGCGTAGCACGGGTGGTTGTACAGCTCCCACCGACCAGTCGCTCTCGTCAATTTCTACGGGAAGGGTCGTTTCGGCGTCGTAGTTGGTATTTTGCTGTTTCCAATGGCTACCCGACAACGTAAACACCAGCTTTTGCACAAAGGGTGGATTGAAGCTATTGTCATGATCACAACCGCTGGTGTTGCCGTTATAGCAAGTTACTGTGGCGGCCAAGACAGTTCCACCACTGGCTGCGCCCTTGTAAGCCTGGCGATCGGTTTCGTAGTTGTTGTGGAACGTGTATACAGTCTGGTTGTGAGCGGGCGTAGCATCGCTCACGGTTGTAGTCGAGTTAGGGCACCCTGTGTCAGTGCAATGGAGCCACCAATCGTTGCGCGAATAGGTCTGCGTGCCATCGACTGTAGTGAGGCTTAGAGTTGGCGCGGTTCCGTCTACTAAAATTCCATTAGACCCCCCGGAATATTTCAAAGTAATGGTTCCTCCAGTGGGTAACGTGACGGACTGCAGGCGGGCGGTAACGCCGCTGCTACAGTTCGGCCCAGAGGACGTAGGTTCGTAAGTTAAGCTGTACTGTGAGCCATCCGAGTAATCAATATCACTGATTAATGGAACCGTTCGCGGCGTGTATTCCGTTACCATAGCCCCAGGCACGCGGGGGTCAGGGGCCTGGAAGCAGGTGGTCACAGTTTGGGGTTGGTAGTTTACCTTGATGGTGGCGGGATTGCCGTCGCTGCCGGTATAGGTGTAGCTATCAGGACCGCCGTTAGGTTGATCGATGGTTAGAACGGTCGTGGCAAGCGTATCTGTAAAGACGGTTCGCGAACCTGATTTGGTGATTGTGATGGTATTGCCGTTGGCATCGGTAACGGTAAAAGGTCCAGTGTTGGGTTGGGGCGAAGGCTGTGGCGCTGGTGGTGGAGCTTGTGTAAACCCCACTGAAGGAACCAGCGGTGGAGTGATTACCCCCCCTCCTCGCGGATGGATTACTGCTGTAAGAGCGCTGTTCGTGAGATTTACACTGATGCCGATACCAGAGCCATCATTTGCAGTCCGGGTAAAGCTTGTGTGTCCCACATTGCAGGAAGGTTCAGAAACAGAAGAAAATCCAAACTCGTGCGGCGTCCCTGAAGGATCATGATAGATAAAGGCCTGAAAACCAAAACAAGTAGTCGCTCCGTAGACTTGATATTCGATATAACCGGTTACAGCCGTGCCCTGTGGTTGCCACCCGTATGTGCTGGGAGAGATACAGGGCGAGCTACATATGGCATCGTTGGTTTCCCACCAGCTTTGAGAGCCCGTAGTAGCGGCTGCCCAGAAAGTATTGTCGTAGGTAAGAGCATAATTAAAGGGAGTTCCACGGCCTGCCTTGGAAATGATGGGAATCGTCAGATGCGCATTGAGATCGGAAACATTGATGGTTAGTGGGCCAATTTTCTGAAAGGTTGCCATCGGTGGCAGCCCGGTCAGCACCTGACCAAAGCTCGCAAGAGCGCAGAAGACCACAGCAAATAACGCAAAAAGACGGACTGAGGAATTTTTCACGACGATTCTCTCCTATTTACGACAATCTGAACTTTGAGTTGCTGGGGCCCGGGGACGACTGATAGAGCGGAGAAAGGAATCCTGGGCACATCCCACCTGTGACCCTTTTTGAACAGGTGGGAGAGCAGCAAGATTCCCCCCTCTCTTAATCAAGTGGCAGTTCTGGATAAAACATTAGGAAAATATTTTTGTATTTCTTATGGCCTGTGACCAAAGGAGCTAAGTCGTGTGTTTCTGGATGCTACAGGTCTCAATTGAGAACCCCATTTACGGAAGTGTGTTGGTTAAACCGTGGTATGGCGTCTAAAATGACAAGCCGACTTGACATTCATCCCTCATCTGCATCATTATTGAATGGAAAGTAAGCTTGTCATGGATTTCACAATCCAAAACCGTGTCAAAGAGCTTCGCATCCACCGCGGATGGACTCAGCAGCAGCTTGCCGAAGCCGTTGGCGTTTCGCGCCAGAGCATCAACTCCATTGAGCGCAACCGCTACCTGCCCAGCCTGTTGCTGGCGCTGATTTTTGCGCGGGTTTTCACTTGTTCAACCGACGAGATTTTTACGCTGGAGGTCAAACCATGAGCATTCTCAACCGGGTCATTGACGAACGTTTTCTCACCCACCGCCGCAAGTCCACGAGCGCCGCCGGGGTGATCGGAGGCCTCACGGCAATTGGGCTCTTCGCCTTTCGCTTCTACATCAACCATATCTGGAGCTGGGACCTTTTGGCTGTTGGCCTCACCTTTGTCGCAGTCAAAATCGTGCTCATGGCCTGGTATGCCCTCACCGACTGAATGTTGCCACTCAACCCAAACTGAACATGAATGGAGAATTGAATATGACTTTTCGAAATCGAATGAAAGAACCCAGCACCCTCATGCGCATCGGGCCGGTATGCATGGCGCTCGGCCTCCTTTCGGAGCGGTTCGTCCACCCCAGCTCTCACCTCTCGGCGGATTTCATTGACGGAATGACGGGATTGCTGTTCGGCGTTTCCATCGCCTGTCTGCTGATGAGCATAAGGCTGAAGGGCCGGCCCCGTGCGGGAACGACGCCCAGAATGGAACCCGGCGCAGGCATCTGACTTTGCTCTTCTGATTGCTGAGTGCCGTACTGCTTTTGCCTCTCACTGAGAACCGAAGAACTTCGGATCCTTGTGAAGTCTCTAGGGGTGGAAATGGTCTGAGTGTTGGGAGTACTCCCTACATTGACTTGTGTTTCTGGAATGCTACAGGTCTCAATTGAGAACCCATTTACGGAAGTGTGTTGGCTAACCGTGGTATCGCGCACGTGATATCAAACCCGATTGCCAAGCGCGTAGTGGGTCATAATTATCCTGGGCATTCAGTAATGCCAGGGCTAAAAAGGGGTTGAGCACTCGGTACGCGCTCAGACATCGCTCTCCCAAGGGCGGGCCCGATACGGTCTTTGAAAACTTATTCTTGAGAGGTCTATTTTAATCGTGAGCCTTAACCCCGGCTATTGCGGAAGAATCGTTGCCCATCAAATACCTAACCAGTAAACAGCGGGACTACTCCCTCCATCGCCCTACACCGTTCAATCTAAAAAAGTTAACGCCTAAAAGACTACTTGATGTAATGGGGGAGGGGAGGCACTACTCGCAAAGAAAATCATTGTTACTACAAAGTCAACAGCCAAGGGCAAAGACGATCACGGTTTTTCCCTCTACTGCCACATCAGGAACGCATGGGTTTGTCCGCCGATCGTTCCGCTGCCGACGATTCTGCCCTGGTCGTTGATGTCGGCTCCTGTCAGGTT
The DNA here is from genome assembly GCA_035651775.1 of Terriglobales bacterium. Lineage (GTDB taxonomy): Bacteria > Acidobacteriota > Terriglobia > Terriglobales > Acidobacteriaceae > QIAW01. Next base: position 1,964 of record DASREY010000217.1, on the reverse strand, counting down.
CGTCCAGCCTGATCCGGGCGGAAGCAGGGCGGCGAGAGGGGTATGCGCTCCGTTATGCCAGATAAAGCTGTCGCCAACCACAACTCCCTGGTTGTTGATATTGAACGCGGCTCCGGGACCGAGGTTGGTCTTGACGCCGTTGTGCCAAAGTACGGCGTTGTTGCCCGAGCGCCCTACGATCTGGTGATTGTCGTTGATGCCATAGGCCTCGCTGCCTTCACCGGCATTCAGCGTGCCCAGGTCCACGACCAGGCCGTTGTCCCACATGCAGGCATGAATTCCGGGGACCGGAGGGGCATAGGCCTTGGGAAAAAAGATGGGATTGCCGGTATCGGTTCCTCCGACAACCTGACCGTGATTATTGATGCAGTAAGCGCGGGTGTAGCGGTCGGAAGGCAGGACGTTCGGGGGAGTCGGCGGCAAAGGCGGCAACAGGATCACCCCGTTCTGGTTGGAAAAGCCATGCGTGTTGCCCGGCGGCGGTCCTCCTTCGCCTGCGATGAAACCGCAGTTCGATACGCTCCGTGCATTGGCCCCGTCACCGGGAAAGAACACATGCTGGAAAACTCCATTGATCCAGGTGACAGACTTGTCGGCGACAAGATTATCGCTGAAGCCCACGACCTGCTGGAAATCGTTGATATCGAATGCCCGGCCATATTTCTCCGGGGCCGGGAGTGGAAGATTCAGCATGAGGCCCTGCGCCCATATAAAAGGTGCGGGGCTTGCGGGATTGTTAGGTGAGGCGGGATTGCCCGTCCAACCTACTACTTGCTCACAGTTGTTGATTGCGGTTGCGTGGCTGAAGTCGCCGTGTAGAACTCCCAAATCGAGAATGTTGTAAGCCATCTTGCCTTTCCTTGCGTATACCGGCTCGCGGAGAGGTGCATTCCCGCCGCGCGCAAGTACACCAACAGCAAGACAACTTTGCGAGACGTGAAGACGCTAATCGCAAAACGGATAAATTTAAATGCTTGTGCTGAAACTCTTACTCGTTACTCGACGGTCACCGACTTGGCCAGGTTCCTGGGCTGGTCTACATCGCAGCCACGGTCAACCGCCATGTAATAAGCCAGCAGCTGCAGCGGCACAATCTCCAGAATGGGCAGCAGCAGCTCCGGCGCCTGAGGGATGTAGATGACGTGGTCTACCGATTCTTTAATCTCCTCATCTCCTTCAATCGCAATGGCAATCACCTTGCCTTCGCGTGCCGTGACCTCTTTCACATTGGAGATGGTCTTTTCATAACGAGTCATCGAGTTGGCGTCGTCCGGGTCTTTGGTAGCTATTACGACCACGGGCAAGCGCTCATCAATAAGTGCATTAGGACCGTGTTTCATTTCACCGGCAGGGTAGCCTTCCGCGTGGATATAAGAAATTTCTTTCAGCTTCAGCGCTCCCTCGAGGGCGACAGGATAATGAATGCCGCGGCCAAGATATAGGAAGTCCTGCACGCTCGAATAGCGCTGGGCAAGATCGCAGCACTGCTCATCGCGCTTCAGTACGGCTTCGAGCTTGCCGGGAATCTTTACCAGCTCGCTGATGTACTTGCTGGCTTGTTCAGGGGAAATTGTGCCGCGCAACTCGCCCATGCGAAGCGAGAAAAGGAACAGTGCGGTCAATTGAGCGGTAAAAGCCTTGGTAGAAGCCACGCCGATCTCCGGTCCGGCATGGGTATAGAGGGTGCCGGCCGCCTCGCGCGTGATCGCAGCGCCCACCACGTTGCAGATGGCCAGCGTCTTGGAGCCTTTGGCTTTCGCCTCACGCTGTGCGGCGATGGTATCTGCCGTTTCACCAGATTGGGTAATCAGCAGGGTAACGTCTTTGCCCGATGTAATGGGATCGCGATAGCGATATTCGCTGGCGTAATCCACCTCCACCGGGATGCGCGCCAGCCGCTCGATCATATACTTGCCGGCCAGCCCCGCGTGCCAGCTCGTGCCACAGGCAGCAATGTTGATCTT
>DASREY010000216.1:0-4681 GCA_035651775.1 Terriglobales bacterium | reverse complement strand
ATTGGTGTGAGCGGCCAACCGTACAATCAAAGCAACCCGAGCGGAGGAAATACTCCTCCCACGGCTGGCCAAACCAGCAATGGCATCACTAGTATTTCCAACCTGGCTGGCGCCTTCCCAACTCCAGTAGTTGCCAATACTCCCTGGCAATCGACCTTTGGCGGTTTCACCAATGACCCCAGGTACACCGATGTCAGGTCGCAACAGTGGAACCTCAACATGGAGCATCAGTTTGGCAGGACAATGATGCTTTCACTTGCTTATGTCGGCAGTAAGAGCACGCGGCTGGACTGGTCAGGCAAAGCCAACGAAGCTCGATTCCCATCTCCGAGCGTAAATGACCCGGTGACCACTACTCCGTTTGGTGTCATCACTTGTGGTCCCGTTGGTAGCGCCACGAATACCGCGGCGTGCAAGACTGCTTATCTCCAGCAGATTGACCTTCTCAAAGCTGTCCCTTGGGCAAACTCTAACTGGACATACTCTCAATCCAATGGATACGCCAATTACAACTCCTTCCAGGCGTCCTTGCAGCGGCGCTTCTCCAACGGACTGCAGGGGCTTGTCTCCTATACCTGGTCAAAGTGCCTTACCACCAGCAGCGGCTACTTCAACGTAGAAAACGGGGCTGGAACAGGTGGTGCTGTCGTTCAGAGCTTCTATAACAAGAACCTCTCTTATGGTCCCTGCGGTTATGACATCCCGCACTTCCTGACGATCAGCACTGTTTATGAATTGCCCTTCGGCCAGGGGAAGGCGCACCTGAATCACGGCATCCTTTCCTGGATTCTGGGCAACTGGGAAACCAACATGGTTTTCCAGGGGCGCACCGGTCAGAACTTTAACCTGAGCGTGAGCGGCGATCCTGCCAATCTCTCAGGAGACAACGGATCAATTAGCAATTACTCTCGTCCGAATGTAGTCCCGGGCACGCCGATTCTTCCGGCGCACCAGACTGCTGCTCAGTGGTACAACCCGGCCGCGTTCTCGGTTCCCGACGGCACCTTCGGGAACTTTGGCGTGGGCGTGTTGCATGACCAGAACTTCTATAACGTGGATTTCTCTCTGATCAAGAATTTTCGCATCACAGAAGGAAAGAGCCTCCAGCTTCGTTTTGAAGGCTTCAACGTTCTCAACCTGCAAATCCTGGGAACGCCCTCAGCAAGTATTAACGGTGGCAGCGCCGGCGTGATCACCAGCCTGGCGAGCACGCCGCGGCAACTGCAAATTGCCGCGAAGTTCACCTTCTAACCTCAACCCAGCATTGTGCAGTGACGCCCTTTACGGGGCGCCACTGCACGCTGGTTACAGAGAAATAAATATTTCGTCCCTTTGCCGAAGAGAAATCTCCAGCGAAACATCCTCATCCTGCTCTGTTAAGATAACTACGCTTGAAAATCTCTCTCTTCATCACCTGTTACAACGACACCCTGTTTCCTGAAACGGGCATTGCCGTGGTGAACGTGCTCGAGCGCCTGGGACACACCGTCGATTTTGACCGCTCCCAGACTTGCTGCGGGCAGATGCACTACAACAGCGGCTACCAGAACGAAGCCCTGCCCCTGCTGCGAAAGTTTGTTGAGCTGTTTCGCAGTGCCGAGGCCGTCTGTATCCCTTCGGGTTCGTGCGTGGCCATGATTCGCGAACAGTATCCGCGAATCGCCGCCGAGACCGGCGACACCAGGCTGGAAGCCGAGGTCCAGGCATTGCTGCCCAGGGTTTTTGAATTCACCGAATTACTGGTCAAGAAGCTCGGCATCGATGATGTGGGCGCGTTCTATCCTCACCGGGTTACCTACCATGCTTCCTGCCACTCGCTGCGCGGCCTGCATATTGGCGACATTCCGTTGCGGCTGCTGCGCAACGTGCGCGGGCTGGAGTTGGTGGAACTGCCGGAGTGGGACCAGTGCTGCGGCTTCGGCGGCACCTTTGCCGTCAAGAATGCGCAGACATCGGCTGCCATGCTGGCCGACAAGATGAAAAATATACTTAGCACCGGTGCGCAGGTGTGCACGGCGGGCGACAACTCGTGCCTGATGCATATCTTCGGCGGCATGCATCGCGAACGCGCCAATGTAAAAACCGTGCACATTGCCGAAATCCTGGCTTCTACGGAAAATGTTTCGGCTGAGCCAGCTTCTACCCAGGCATCGCTCAGTAAAGGTGGTAAAGCATGACGGTCCGCATAGGCTGGTCGGCCACCGCTCCTGACTTCCAGGACGCCGCCAAGGTCGATCTGGGAAACGCGCAACTGCGCCGTAACGTGATGCATGCGACCAACGTGATCCGTGCCAAGCGGGCCAAGGTCGTGGGCGAGATGCCGGATTGGGAGCAGCTTCGCCAGGCGGGCAGCGACATCAAGGCCCACACCATGCGCCATCTTGATCGTTATCTGCTGCAGTTTGAAGAGAACATGACGCGCGCCGGCGGACACGTACACTGGGCCCGCGACGCTGACGAAGCCAACCAGATTATCCGCGGGCTGATTGCGCAGTACGGCGGCAAAGAGGTCATCAAAGTAAAGACCATGACCTCAGACGAAGTTCAGCTCAATCGCGATCTCGAGGCCCACCAGATCATTCCTTATGAAACCGATCTGGCAGACATGATTCTGCAACTCTCGCACGACAAGCCTTCTCACATTGTCGTGCCGGCGCTTCATAAGAACCGCTTTGAGGTGCGGGAAATCTTTCAAAAGGCAATGGAACTGCCCAACCTCGGCGATCAACCCACCGATCTTACCGATGCCGCGCGCAGTTACCTGCGAAAGAAGTTCCTGACGGTAAAGATCGGCTTCAGCGGGGCCAACTTTGCCGTGGCCGAGACCGGCTCTCTGGTCGTAGTCGAGTCGGAAGGCAACGGCCGCATGTGCCTGACCTTGCCTGACGTGCTCATCAGTCTTGTGGGAATTGAAAAGATCGTGCCTACGTTCCAGGACCTGGAGGTATTTCTGCAAACCCTCGCGCGTTCGGCGACGGGCGAGCGCATGAATCCGTATACCTCGATCTGGACGGGGACCGCGGCAGGGGATGGACCGCAGGCGGTGCACGTTGTCCTGCTCGATAACGGACGCACTGAAGTTCATGCCGACCCCATCGGGCGCCAGACCCTGCATTGCATCCGCTGCGCTGCCTGTTTGAACACTTGCCCTGTATATCGCCAAACCGGAGGCCATGCCTACGGATCGGTATATCAAGGTCCGATCGGCGCTATCATCACCCCGCAGCTCCAGTCGATGAAGCACTCGCAATCCTTGCCCTTCGCTTCTTCGTTATGCGGCGCGTGCTACGAGGTGTGCCCGGTGAAGATCGATATTCCCGAGGTGCTGGTCCATCTTCGCGGCAAAGTGGTTCGCGAGAAGCGGCGGCGATTGGCCGGCAAGCTGGATCCTGAAAATATCGGGATGCAGACAATGGCCTACATCTTCGCCAGCGCAAAGCGGCTGGAGGCGGCGCAGCGTATGGCCCGCATCGGACAGCGGCCCTTTGTGCATCAAGGCATGATCACCAAATTGCCGGGAATGCTCGGAGGATGGACGGCTGCGCGCGACCTGCGCCCCATCCCCCAGCAAAGCTTCCGCGAGTGGTGGCGTAATCGGGAGAAGAAATCCAATGTCTGACGCCAACTCGGCCCGCGATGAAATTCTGGCGCGCATCCGCAGCTCGAACCCGCCCGCCGAAGACGATACCCGGCTCATCCAGGAGTGGATGGGGATACGCCGTCCATTTCGCCGCCGAGGCACGCTCGATCCGGAAGACCGCCTTCAGATGTTCGAAGACCGGCTGCGCGACTACGACGCCGGCGTGCATCATGCATCCGTGGTCGAGTTGCCGCGGGTAATTGCCGCCGCGGTGCAGGCGCGAGGCAGACATAAAATGGTAGTGCCCCTGGAATTTCCCCAGGCCTGGCTTCCTTCCGGAATTGAAATTCTGCGGGATGAGCAGTTGAGCTATGACGCTCTCGATCGAAGCGATGGCGTCATCACCGGCTGCACCCTCGCCATTGCCTTTACCGGAACCATCGTGCTGCAAAGCGGCCCTTTAGAAGGACGCCGCGCCCTGACCCTGGTGCCTGACTACCATGTATGCGTCGTGCGCGCCGAGCAGATTGTGGAACTGGTTCCTGAAGCGATGGAAAAATTGCACGCGCTGGGCACGCGGCCTATTACTTTTTTCTCCGGCCCATCGGCCACTTCTGATATTGAGATGACGCGTATTAAAGGGGTCCACGGACCGCGCGTGCTTGACGCAATCATTCTGGGTTAAAACGGGGTTTTGCCCCATCGGCATCTAACCTCAGAGCCTGAAAACAAAGCAGCGCTGAAGGAAGCTTCCTTCAGCGCTGTTTTTCCTAATAATTAGTCCTCGTCTTCATCAACGTGGATTCGGCCGACGAACGTGCCCCAATTGGCCAGCACGGTACGAACGCCGCCGGGAATGTATTCGGTGGCAAACCAGATGTTATCGTCATCAACCACAGCGGCTGCGGTGTAATCGCCCCAGCGTGCGCTTCCCGCCCCGCCGAAGGCCGCGTAACCGCTGAATCCATCTTCCGGAGCCACGCCGGGTGCGGCAATCCGCACCAGGCCTGCTCCTTTAGGAGTAATCCGCGCAAAGGCCGTGCTGGGAAAGAAGTCGTGGCCAGAGAGAGCAAACGCGATGATGCCATGGCCATCTTCCCC
>DASREY010000215.1:0-7731 GCA_035651775.1 Terriglobales bacterium | reverse complement strand
GATGGACATGTGTGGTCCACGGCGGCCATCACCAGCGATTACACGGAAAAGACATGGGAGATCGGATACCGCAGTTACGAGCGCGCCTATGATTACGAAGGAATCGTGGCTGATGGATATCCGTTGGAAGAAGGATTTTCTGATGTAGACGAGCCCGGCACCGGTTACCTGTGGGGCAACTTTGCGCGGCACAATATCAGCTACCGGCACTATGGCGAATTCGTGGCCACCAAGTGGTGCAATGTCAAAACGACCACCCAGTCGCCCACAGAGGGCTCGCCGCTGGCAACGGGCGAAGACTGCCCGAAGGCGGTGATTCACAAAGGCGAGAAGTTGCCGGATTATTTAGGAGATCCACATGGCGGCCCCAGTCCGTGGCCATGGGATATACCGATCCTGGCGCGCAATGTCGCCACCAAACCTGAGCTGCGTGGACATTTCGACCCACGCTTTCCCGATTTCAACCTCAAGTTTCCCGATCAACTGCGGGCCGATGAGTTCCTGAATGAATTTCAGGATTTCGTTCAGCAACGCCAGCGCACCGGGAAAGATACGTTTCCGCAGTTCACGCTGCTGCGCCTGCCTAACGATCATACGGCAGGCAAAAAAACCGACAATCCGAAGCCGACTGCTTCCATCGCCGATAACGACCTGGCGGTTGGCCGGGTGGTGGAGGCGGTATCGCATAGTCCATATTGGGAAGACACGGCAATCTTTATCATCGAAGACGACGCGCAGAATGGCCCCGATCACGTTGATGCCCACCGCAGCATCGCTTTTGTGATCAGCAAATATTCTCCGCGGCCCGATGACAGCGGCAAGCCTTTTGTGGACCACAACTTCTACACCACCGTGAACATGATTCGCACCATGGAGACGCTGCTGGGAGCGCCTCCGATGAATAACAATGACGCCCATGCGGCCAATATGGCCACGATGTTTTCCGGGGCAGGGAACCAGCCGGGGTTCGATGCCGATTCCAGCAATCTGAAAAATGGGCGCTTGTATGAGGTAAATCCGGCGAATGCGCCGGGCGCAAAGGAATCTGCAGCGATGGATTTCTCCCACGCCGATGCGGTAGATACGGCGGTGCTCAACCGGATTTTGTGGGAAGACCGCATGAAATCACGGCCCATGCCGCCGGTAAAGCATGGGTTGAGGTAGGGTTAGGAACGACTGATAGAGACGAAAGCGCAGGGGAGAAAGAGGTTGTATAAAACCTGAAGGGCGGCGTCCCTACGGGACTAGCATCATTTTGCGCACACCCAGCGCTAAAGCGATGGGGCTATAACACGTCACCCCTTCGGGGTTGTTCCTCTAGCAGGTCTCACAAATTCAGTTCTCATCCAGTGCTGTGCAATTATCCGGTATTGTGCAGGCCGGCGGCGATTCCGTTGATGGTGGCTGCCAACGCATAGTTCAGCTCCGGGCTGTTATTGCCGGCGCGTTTGCGGCGCAGTAGCTCTACCTGGATCAAGCTCATGGGATCTACATAAGGATTACGCAGACGGATGGAGCGGGCGAGTACGGGGTTATCCTGCAGAAGTTCGGTTTGTCCGGTGACGCGCAGCACCATCTGCAGGCTGCGCTGAAATTCTTCGCAGGTCATGTCAAAAACGCGGCGGCGAAGCTGCTCATCAGGCACCAGCTCGGAATAAAGACGCGCGATGCTTAAGTCAGCTTTGGCCATGGCAAGCTCAACGTTGCGTATGAGCGCCGAGAACAGGCGAAAATTCTGCATCATTTCACGCAGCAGTTTTTCGCGGCTGGGATCTTCGCGCACAAAGTTTTCCAGTGCGTGGCCGATGCCAAACCATGCGGGCAATCCGTGACGGCTTTGCATCCAGCCGAAGACCCAGGGGATGGCACGCAGATCGTCGAGCGAGCGGCTTTGACTGCGGCGCGGAGGACGCGAGCCGATCCGGGCAAATTCCAGCTCGTTCACAGGAGTGGCCAGCTCGAAGTAAGGCATGATGTCGGGATTGTCAGCGACATTTTTTCGGTAAAAGGTGTAGGCCCGCTGCGAGAGGGCCTCCATGGCCCAATCCCATCCGTTCTCGTGGTTGGGCTGCTTACTTTGCGAAGAGACCACGGCCTCAAGCGAGGCTGCGATCATCAACTCAAGATTCCATTCGGAGAGCACCGGGTCAGAATACTTCCAGTTCATGACCTCGCCCTGTTCGGTGATGCGTATCTGGCCGGTGAAGGCACCACGCGGTTGCGACACGATAGCAGCATGCGTGGGACCGCCTCCGCGGCCAACAGTGCCGCCGCGCCCGTGGAACAGGCGCAGGTTAACGCCGCATTCGGCAGCGACCTTATGCAATTCGCGATGGGTCTTGTGAAGCTCCCAGGTGCTGGTGATCATGCCGCCATCTTTGTTCGAGTCTGAATAACCGAGCATGATTTCCTGGTGGCGTCCCCAGGATTCGAGCAGCGGCGCGTACTCGGGCGAGCTCCACAGCCGGCGGCATACCTGAGCGCAATTGCGGAGGTCCTCAATGGATTCGAATAACGGGACCGGCATCAGGCCGGGGTCAGCGCCATTGGCAGATGCGTGCACCTGGACGCCTGATAGACCGGCGAGACGGATAAGATTCCATATGTCATCTTCGTTGCGGGCGCCGCTGATGACGTAAGCTTCAATGGCTTTCGCATGGCGGCGCTTGAGCTCGGCTACGGTGCGCAGGGTTTCTATGACATTCTGGGTCTGTGAAGAAATTTCCAGCTCAGGCGCGGTTTTTCCATGCGCAGGCAGCACGCTCGACAGCTCTTCAACTGCCTTGGCGTGCATGCGCGCGTGCTGGCGAATATCGAGCTTCTGCAAGTGAAATCCAAAAATGGAAACCTGCCGCAGCAGCGGGTCGAGCAGCAACTCATTCAGGCGTTCGCCGGTGTGCGCCTCCAGACTACCGTGGATGAGCCGCAAATCCTGCGTAAAGTCTTCCGGCCCGGAGTAGGCATTGGCGTGGCAGCCCTCGTCGCGGCTGCAGCGAAGGCGCTGAACAATGTAGGCAAGCATCTGGCGGTAGACTTCATTGCCGGAAAAGCGCGAGAGGTTGGCATGAATCTCTGGGAGCTGCTGGGCGTATACATCCAACTTTTGCATCAGCTCAGGCGATACCGTGACCTGGCGCGTGGAAGGGCTCAGGTGTTCGAACAACTGTTCGCAATGGCGAATGTAGTAATCGAGAATAAGATTTCTGGACATGTGCAGGCTGTCGCGCGTGCTGGCCGGGGTGACGAAAGGATTGCCGTCGCGATCACCGCCGATCCAGGAGCCGAAAGAAACAACATCGGGAAGCCGGCTGGCCTTGAGCTCACTATTGTAAGCATCACGAAATGCGGTGGCCATCTCTTCATAAAGAGGGGGAATGGTATCGAGAATAGAGATCAGATAATAATCAAGCCCCATCTTGATTTCGTCGGCGACGGTTTGCTGGCGCAGGCGGACCTCATCCGTCTGCCAGAGCATAGAAATTTCGGCGGTGATGATGTGTTCGCGCTTGCTGGCTTCAGCATCGCTCAGAGGCAGCCGGTCGAGCAGGGCCAACTGCTGCGCGATGCGGCGGCGCGCAGAGAGCACGGTGCGGCGCGCTACTTCAGTGGGGTGCGCGGTAAATACCGGGATTACCCGCACCTGCTGCAGATACTTCAATGCCATGTCTTCGGTTATATCGGTTTTAGAGATTCGCCGCAGGGTACCGGTAAAAGAGCCGGGTAGCGGAGGCCTCTGCGGATCTGCCTGGCCAGCCTGGCGGCGGCGCGCGCGATGGTTGGTCTCTGCCAGGTTGGTAAGTTCGAAATAGATAGAAAACGCTTTGGTGGTGTAATAAGCGTCGGCCAGGCTCATGCTTTCGATCAGTTGGCGCGCCTGTTGAATAAGCGATGCCCCCGCTTCGGCGTTTTTTTGCTGCTGGCGGTGTTTAATGAGCAGCTCACGAAGCTGCTCCACGGTTTGGAACTGTTGCTCGCCGCGTTGCTCTTTGATCACCCTGCCCAAAATGATACCCAGCGAGCGAACGTCCCGGCGCAGAGGCGCTTCCTTGATTTCAGCAGTGGTGGCGGTCAGCTCCGCCAGCCGGGCGGTCTGGCTATCACATTTCCATAATGGGGGTGTGGGCGCCATATGAAGTTATTCGATAAATGACTATTTTGGGAACGGAACAGAGCTACACGGCCCTGCAAAATACATCTTTAATGACAGAATCTCAATTGAGAGCTTACCGACTGCTGCATTGTGCTGCTTCGCATCTCTATTAGATGGTAGCACGAGCGAATATCAGCTAAGCAACTCACCACGGAGACACGCAGACGAATTGAATCATTCGTCACTGAGGCATTGAGTCATTACCGATGTGTTGACATTATCTATAGAAGTGCGGCTTCTCGAGAACGAGTCATCAGAACATGCCTTGCTGCAACAGAGGCATGCGCACCCTTCCACCTCAGCAAGCCAAAGGCAGGCTTGACGAGGGTTCGCCCTCGCTCAGGGCAACTTAATACAGCGAGCAGGTATCTCCAGTTGACTGGCAGTTGCTTGCAATAAATATTCCCTGCGCGCCCTGGATTGCGATTGTTGTAGCGCCCTTGAATGGGACCGTCAGTTTCTGGGCATGCGCGTCGTACTTATAGCCTGTACCTGCGTGCAGCGCCGCGCCGTTGCGTACTACGCCTTTCACGTTGCTGCAATATATTTCCAGGTCGCCGTTGACTCCCAAATCGGGAAAGCTGACTTGTATACCTTTGTTTTTTGGAGCGACCGAGATTGTCTGGGCGGCATTCCCGGTAAAGTAATCAAACTGGCTGGCCGAAGTGCTGGAGGGAAAGACCTCAATGCGCAGCTTGGGGCTCCAGTTTGCATCCCAATTATTGTTGGCTTTCAGGATGTCGCCGCGGGGAATGATTGCGCCTTCACGGACGAAAACGGGAATTGTGCCCAGAGGAGCTTTGGCCGTGATCGCCGAGCCGCCTTTGTAGAGCGTGGTCTTATCGTTGTAATCCATCCATATACCGGCAGGAAGGTAGACGTTGCGAGTGGTGGCGCCCTGCGTGGTCACCGGAGCCACCAGCAGATCGGCCCCATAAAGGTACTCATCCCATGTGTCTGACAGTTTTGGATCTGAGGGATAAGCGAAAATCAGCGAGCGCATGATGGGCATGCCTGTCTGCGTGGCCTGATACATATAGGAGCGCGTGTAGGGAATAAGATCGTGGTGCGCGGCGGCGTATTTTTTTGTGATATCCACCAACTCGGGATCGTAGTCATACCAGATGGTCCGCTTGGGACCAATCATCACTTCCATCATGGAACTGTAGGCGCTGAATTCCAGCCAGCGGGAAAAGAGCTCTTTATCAGGCGCCGCAGGGCGGTTGATGTAACCGCCGGTGTCAGAGCCCCACATGGGGAAATTGATAGCGCCGCTGCGCAGTCCGGTTTTGACCGAAACAGCCAGGCCGCCAAAGGTGGCGCGCGTGTCGCCGTTCCAGATGGCCGTATATTTTCGAGCCGTGTCATTGGCGTTTCGTGAAAAGACGAAGTAGTCTTTGCCGTAGGCGTCTGCCAGGCCTTCCGCCGCCAGCTTGGGGTACAGTATGGCGTTCAGATTTTCAAACGAGTGGGGCAGCTCCTCTTCTTCACCGCGATCAATCTTGTAACCCTTAATCCCCAGGCGAACATAGGCGTTCAGCTTGTCTTTCAACCATTGGTTGACCTCGGGGCGGCGCTCATCGGCGGCCGGCCCTACTTTTTCTTCGATCCCGGGGAAGAGATAGCCTTTTTCCGCTCCTTCTTTGTAGAGCTGGTTCCAGCTACGGTTGGCAATCCATATCAGCAGGTTCATGCCGCGGTCTTTCAGATCGCTGACCATCTTGGCAGGGTTGGGGAACGAAGGGTCGAAATCCATATTGCCCCAGCCCATCTGGCCGGTCCCAAAGGGACGATCAAGCCAGATCGCGCTCGCGGGGATATGCAGACTGCGCAGATGATCGGCGTCATCCATGACCAGTTCCTGCGCATTTTTAACGTTGCGCAAATCCTCGTGATTGTCATCGCGCCACCAAATGGTGCCAAAGGCCCAGGTCGGAGGCATGAAGGCAGAGCCGGCCAGATCTACGTAGCGATGCAGCATGTCCGCATAAGAAGGGCCGTAGATCACATCGTAAGTCAGTTGCGGCTCGAGGAAGGAAAAACCGGTCTTACCGTCTTTGGCAATTGTGTAGTGCCCCTGGGCGGCGGATTCGACGTAGAGCGCGTATTTTTTCGATGTCATGTAAAAAGGCGCTCGCGCACTGTCGTAATTGACTTCAGGCCCGCGACGAAAGCCGAGAAAATCCTGGTCTGTACCACGGTTGTCGATACCACCGGCAAAAGGATATTCCCAAAGCCCGTAATAGTGCTCGTTCTGATCGTTGAACTCTTCGTAGGTCTCGCCGGAGGTATTGTCGTCGCAGCTCAGCTTGACTTGAACCACTTCTGGCTTGGAAAAGGTGAGGGCCAGGTGCGCTTTCTTCTCCGTTCCCGCCAGCACCAGCGTAGCCTGCAGGCTTTGCGGTTGTCTTGCGATATCGGTTGCTTCGGTTACAACGTGGCGGTCTAAAGTAAAGGCCGTGCTGCTGTGTGAAAGCAACACCTCTCCGGAAGATTTTTCAAGAATGCGAAAAGAATAAGGATTGGTATTCAATTCGATACGCAGGACAGGGGACTCCAGGGTTTCAGTTGCAGCCCAGGCCTTAGGGTTAAAAAATACAACGGAAAATGCAATCAGCAGTGCCACGCAGAAATCTACGAACTTCTTATTCATTCCTCAGAGTCCTTTCGAGACAGGAATCATTCACCCGTTAGGGTCTTTCTTGGCTTTTTGGGGGTCGTGATAGTACTCGATGATTTTACTAGAACTGATTTGGCAATCTTTAAACATTGTCCCAGATTCCTGTATGGGGAGGGAGAACCTAACGATAGTCCAATGTAAGCGCGGCAAGATGGCCGGCAGCAGCAAAAAACAGACCGGTTTACTTTCGTAAACCGGTCTGCATGTTCCGTCAAAAGATCGTCTTCATTAGAAGATGATCTTGATTGCCAGTTGTCCGATACGGGGATCGTCGGCGGTGCGGATCGCTCCAAACTGCGGTGAACTTTTCGTTACAACTGGAGTGATGCTGGCATCGTCGCTCGACCAGTTGGGGTGGTTGAGAATGTTGAAGTACTCAGCCCGGAATTGAACGGCCCAACGTTCACTGATCTGGAAGTTCTTGACCAGACCGGTATCCCAGGTGAATTGTCCCGGCCAGCGGAATTGACCTTTGCTGGTGGTACCGAAACCCCCGATAGGAGGAAGCGTGAATGAAGTGGTATTGAGCAGGTCGACGCAAGAGCCGGTCAGTTTGTCGTTCGCGCATGCGCCAGGGCCAAACGCCGGACCCACCTGAATGGCACGGTCGCCGCCCAGAGTACCACTTTGAGTCAGCGCGGTTTTTGATTGATCTTTTCCCGCGATCACGGTGAATGGCCTGCCGGTCTGCGCCGTCATCACGCCATTGAACTGCCATCCGCCGAGGATGGTACGCACAAAGACGTTCTGGCCGGAGAGCCCGGGAAGCTGCCAGACATACGACATAACAAAACGATGTGTATGGTCGAAGTCAGACAATCCGCGGTCGGACTGCTTGCGGTTGGGCGTGCCAAAGGGCAGAAGGGAGGTCGAATCAGAGCCAACATCCGCAACTGCTCCG
>DASREY010000214.1:0-5260 GCA_035651775.1 Terriglobales bacterium | reverse complement strand
TTGTTAATACCTGCACGCCCATCGCTCAGGCCTCAAAGTGCCAGCCTCACGGAGCAGTTTGCGGCAGATGTCCGCGAGGGACTGCGCAAGACACAAAAACAGCTCTCACCCAAATATCTCTACGATGAAGTTGGCAGCGCTCTCTTCGACGTTATTACATTGCTGCCGGAGTATGGGCTTACGCGCGCAGACGAGCGATTGCTGCACCAGAATGCGGAGTCGATTGCAACACGGCTGGCGCCCAACCTCATGGTGGCTGAGTTGGGCAGCGGAAGCGGCCGCAAAACCAAACCGATCCTCAAAGCCATCGGTGCGGCACAGCGCTCGGTCACCTATTACGCGATTGACGGCTCGGCTTCAGCGCTGGAGCGCTGCCGGGAGGAACTGGCAGTGGTGCATAGCGCGCGCATTCATACATTGCAGTGCTTCTACGATGAAGGGCTCGAGCAGATCGCCGAGTATCGAACTCCCGGGCAGCGTTTGCTGGTGATGTTTCTGGGAAGCAGCATTGGGAACTTCGAACGCAACGAGGCTGCCGCCTTTTTGCGCCAGATCCGAAGTTATCTGCAGGCGGGAGACGCCCTACTGGTGGGAACTGACCTGCTGAAACCGGTGCAGCAGTTGCTCGATGCATATGACGATCCGCCGGGGGTAACGGCAGCGTTCAATCTGAACCTGCTGACGCGAATCAACCGTGAGCTGGGAGCAAACTTCAGTCTGAACAAATTTTGCCATGAGGCGCGATGGTGCGCCAGCCAACGCCGCATTGAAATGCATTTGCGCTCGCTGACGAGGCAGGCTGTCAGCGTTCCAGGGGCGGCGTGCCGCGTTTTATTCGAACAAGGTGAAACGATATGGACGGAATCGTCGCATAAGTTTACCGCCAATGAACTCTCGCAGATCGCCACCAGCGCCGGCTTCACTCCAGACTCGCAATGGATTGACCAGGAGTGGCCGTTTGCCGAGAATTTGTGGGTGGTGGAGTAAGACAGCTCCAAGCTCGCAGCTCCAAGTGGCTGGAATTTATTGAGCCTTGCTGATGCAGGCGCGCCGCTGGGGAACGACATCCCCGAGTATGTCTGGAAGATTCTACGGTCTTGCTGCCGGTCACTGGGCTCCCAGTTAGCAGGCAGAGGCAGCCAGTTCCGCTTTAGGCTCTTGATGCGTTTTGCCTTCCACCCGTCACACGCTTTACATACGCGGTATGTGACATACGCGGTATGTGGCGGCGTCTGCGAAGAGGCTGCGACAACATTGGAAGCCAAGCAACCAATCGCGAAAAATAAAAACTGCAGACCGCAAGCTCATAATGAGAGAGATTGCATGGTGGGCTACGCCATGAAATCGAGTTGCTGTGAAGAAATGAAACAGAAGCAGAAACAATTCATCATTTAGACAGCAGCGTTCAGCAGCGCGTCAGGCATCTTTGTATTGTGAGATCGATCATGAATCCGAAAATGAAATTGTTTAGAACAGCGGCTCGGCCGGTTTTGGGTGGGGCGTTTGTCTTTTTCCTTCTAGTCGGGGTTTATCAGCTTTCGCTTCAGTTTGGAATCACGGGCTGGCAGAGCATTTGGGATGATTTTGTAGGCGGCGTGGTTGTAGCCGCATTGCTTTATATTGACGAACGGCGGAGGCGCCGCTACCTGGCGGAGCGATTGCAGACAATTGCGTTGATGAATCACCACGTGCGCAATGCCCTGCAGGCGATCAAGTATGCCCGCTATACCCCGAACGATGTCCGTGTAATTGAAGATTCCGTGGCTCGCATCGAGTGGGCGTTGCGCGAAATTTTACCGGGAAAGGGCCACATTATCCTGGAGAAAACTGCAGCATAGCGAACGATGCATCGGCTTTGCCGCTGGCTCACGAACGTAAGGGACGTTTTAATGGCGGCTTGTTGGGTGGGCCGGGCACGTGGGCGCCGACGGAAACCGAGAGTGGGCGCATGCCGGGAAGCTTTGACAGATATTTTTCCACCACCTCGGCGGCTACGGTGGTGGGTTCATAGTTGACGTTCAAATTGACGATCTTTTCAGCGAACAGATAAAGCTTGGCACTGGGTATCGGCTTCCAATATTCGCCCAGAGGGCGGGTGATACCCCAGGCGTCCTTCTCTTTGAGATAAGCCCTGCGATCGAATCTCGTGGGATTTTCCAGGAAAAGACCGGCGAGTTTTCCGTCTCTATCCACGAAATGATCGGCCACCTTGCCTCGATAGAGAGTATCATCGGTCATCAAAACGTCAACTCGAACAACTGTGTTCCGGTCTGGGAAGGTGAAGGGCGTAAGCACGACAAACCATTGCGAGACATGCGGCAGGAGATAGATATCGGCAAATTTTGAGTAGGGGCGGTAGCGCTTCAGTTTTCCATAATACTTGCTGCCATAACCGAGCAGAATTGCGAAGAAAGCAGCCAGGCTGTAGTACCAGAAGATGAGCCGGCCCTGACGATCGAGCGTTCGCCACAAAGAGTCCCAGAACCTTGGACCGTAATCCTTGAACATGGCCTCACTGTAAAAGCTGCTGCCCACAATGGCATAGTCGGCGTCGCGCATCTGGGGTGTGTCTGGGAAGCTAAAAGGATAATCTTTGCAGAACGGAATGTGCTTCACCGCCAGCAGAGCAAGCAGGAAAATAAAGAAAAGAGTTACAACGGCGCGGGTGAGCTCTTCAGTTTTTGTCCCCTGAAAGGCCCGCACCGGAACAAATGTGCCCAAAAGAAAACGAAACAAGGCATTGGGAATAAGCAGGTAAGCGGCAACCACCGCAGAAACGACGAGCGCAATCACGTTTGTATCTTACTGGAGTAAATTTATCTTACTGGACTAATTTTTTCGGAGTTAATGTGACGCTTTCGCCATTCGGACCGGTGAGGGTAACCGGTTGCTCCTGCTCGAAAGCAAGGGATATTTCTTCCTGCTTGGCCTGAAGCTCTTCCCGAAGCCATATCGGAATGGAATCGCTCTGCAGGAACTGCGCGAGATCACTGAGCCGGTTCACCATAAAAATCCCTTCATGAATTATAGATGATCATCTTGCTCAAAGTGTCACTGAATTTTCGAAATGTCAATATGGGAGAGAAAGGCCCGACTGGAGCGCCGGGCCCTCTGATCACAGCTCATTCACAGGCGCCTGGAGATTTTATCCCGTTCCCTTTCCTCTCTCCTTCTGCAAAATTCCCAGCAACTCACTGAGGCTTTCCACACCCTGCGTACGCAGAAGATGGAAGATCAAGTTCAGGCAAGAGTTGAGCGAGCGTAGCCGGTCGCGGGCGGTTAGCTTGCACAGATAATCGTAGTTGGCAATATCGGCGCGGAAGTGGAAGGGCTGCCGCTCAATCGGCTCGATCTGCCGCTGAAATGAATTGGCAATGTCCTGGAGCACGCAGCTTTCTTCCGGCTGCGCTTGCAGCGCCTTCCTGCGGAGCAGCAATGCCGCCTGCGCCTTCTCTGCCGCCATCCGCAGTTCGGGTGTCAGCTCGCTGGGTTCGTCCTGGGGAGCGGCGCTTCCAGGATTGCGGTTGACGACAGTTTCTTCGGTACTGCCGGTGAGCAATGATCCGCCTATCATCTGCGCCACGGCTATCAACTGCTTAGAGCCGCAGGCAGCACAGTCTGGTCCTGCTCCGGGGGAATATCTGTCGCTGATGAATTCACAATTCACGCACAACATAGCGCTGTTCAAGGAGATCATCTTTGTGCCTCCTTGTCCGCGCGGGTGATGCGTCCCTCGCCATCGCTTTTGGGTTCTATGCGTTTGGCACGGGAGCCGGCGCTCGACGCCGAAAGCTGCACTTCGCGCACGGCGTCTTGGCGGCAGTCATGCACCGGGTCTGCAGCGCCGCCTGCCACTTCGTTGCCAGCATGGGACTTTTCGCAATACACAGGATGAAACGCTGCGCAATCCTCGCAGTACAGCGCGCCACACTCGATGCAGTTTTCGCCGTGGGCTTTGCATATATTCGCCCCGCATTTGGCACAGGGCTGGCCGAGGTGGCCGCAATCAGGCATGAAGCAGATGCGCTTTTCAATCAGGGCCACCAGGCCGGAGATGAGAGCGCCGGTATAGATTCGGCCGGTCATCGTGCACCTCCCGGCGCGAAGGCGCTCCTGCTGTGTATATGCGGAGAGTAAAAGGCTTCTCCGCATAGCTCGAACGAGGTGAGCAGACGAGGCTGCCGAATAAATTCTTTTTCGCTCGAATAGGAAGAATCAAGGGACCCAGAGCCCCTGTACGAAGCTCCTACGGTCTGTAGCTTGTGGTATTTCTTCGTCACTGCACAACTCCTTGTAGCAGTGACCATCTTTGACGCGCCCAGCCAGGTTCAAACTGCTGCCAGGAAGTACAAGGGATTATGGAGGACTCTGTTCTGGCGACAGGCGGGTTGAGATTTTATGCGGAAATTATGTCGCGACCGAAGGGTCGTGAAAGAGTTTTTGATCAGCGAACGCCGGCCAGGGCTCGTGCCCGCCGTTCGGGATAGAGCGGGAAAGATTCGCACAATTCCAGGACCTGCTTGCGAACGCGGGCTAGCGCGGCGGCATCCGTGCGCTGGTTGAGTGCTTCTGCGATCCAGCGGCCGACCTGCTGCATCTGGTCTTCTTTCATGCCGCGGCTGGTCAGCGCCGGGGTTCCCAGGCGGATGCCGCTGGGCTTGAGCGGAGGATTGGTATCGAAAGGAATTGCGTTCTTGTTGACGGTGATGCCGGCCTGCCCTAACGCTTTCTCAGCCTCGCTGCCCAACATCCCCTTGGAGAAGACGTCTACCAACATGAGGTGAGTATCTGTGCCGCCGGAGATGATGCGGAAGCCTTCTTTGGCCAGCGCCTCTGCCAGAGTTTTGGCGTTGGCGACGGTCTGGCGGGCATAGTCTTTAAAGGCGGGCTGCATGGCTTCCTGGAAGCAGACGGCTTTGGCGGCGATGATGTGCACGAGCGGGCCGCCTTGAATTCCCGGGAAGACCACTTTATCAATGGCAGTAGCGAACTCGGTCTTGCTCAGGATCATGCCGGCGCGCGGGCCGCGCAACGTCTTATGTGTGGTCGAGGTTACGATATGCGCGTGTGGAACGGGACTGGGATGCACGCCGCCCGCGACCAACCCGGCGAAGTGCGCCATATCAACTAAATAAAGGGCGCTGACTTTATCGGCGATCTGGCGCATGCGGGCAAAATCAATGATGCGGGCATAGGCGCTGCCGCCGCCGATGATCAGCTTAGGACGCTCACGCTGGGCAATCTGCTCGAGTTCGTCGTA
>DASREY010000213.1:0-7030 GCA_035651775.1 Terriglobales bacterium | reverse complement strand
AAGAGCCAAAGGCTAAGAGCTAAACAGCCAGGGAGCGAAGAGAAGGAAAATGGCGAAAGAAAAATTTGACCGCAGCAAACCGCATGTGAACGTAGGCACGATCGGGCACATCGATCACGGGAAGACGACCTTGACGGCGGCGATCACCAAGGTGCTGTCCAAGCACAACCCCAAGATCCAGTTCCGCTCGTTCGATTCGATTGACAACGCACCGGAAGAGCGGGAGCGGGGCATCACGATTGCGACGGCGCACGTGGAGTATGAGACCGCCAACCGGCACTACGCGCACGTGGATTGCCCGGGTCACGCCGACTACATCAAGAACATGATCACGGGAGCGGCGCAGATGGATGGAGCCATCCTGGTGGTGGCGGCGACCGATGGTCCGATGCCGCAGACCAAAGAGCACGTGCTGCTGGCCCGGCAAGTCGGAGTGCCTTACATCGTGGTGTTCCTGAACAAGGTGGACGCGGTGGAAGACGCCGAGCTGGTGGATTTGGTGGAGATGGAAGTCAGAGAACTGCTGACCAAGTACCAG
Source organism: Terriglobales bacterium (assembly GCA_035651775.1). Taxonomy (GTDB): domain Bacteria; phylum Acidobacteriota; class Terriglobia; order Terriglobales; family Acidobacteriaceae; genus QIAW01. The sequence goes on along the minus strand of DASREY010000213.1, from coordinate 6,492 downwards.
TTTCCCGGAGACACGCTGCCCATCGTGCGCGGCTCGGCCCTGGGCGCGCTGAACGGAGAAGCCAAGTGGGAGAAGTCGATTGACGAGCTGATGGAGTCGGTGGACAAGAATGTGCCGCTGCCGGCGCGCGATGTGGACAAGCCTTTCCTGATGCCGATTGAAGATATCTTCTCGATCCAGGGGCGCGGGACGGTGGTGACCGGGCGAATCGAGCGCGGCAAGGTGAAGGTGGGCGAGGAAGTGGAGATTGTAGGCTTCCGCGACACGCAGAAGACGGTGGTGACGGGCGTGGAGATGTTCAAGAAGCAGTTGGATGAAGGCATGGCGGGCGACAATGCGGGCTTGCTGCTGCGCGGCACGGCCAAGGAAGACGTGGAGCGCGGCATGGTGCTATGCAAGCCGGGTTCGATCAAGCCGCACACCAAGTTCAAGGCCGAGGTTTACGTGCTGACCAAGGAGGAAGGTGGAAGACATACGCCGTTCTTCAAGGGATACCGTCCGCAGTTCTACTTCCGGACGACGGACGTGACGGGAGTGGCGGAGCTGCCGGGTGGAACGGAGATGGTGATGCCGGGCGACAACGTGGCGCTGACGATTGAGCTGATTACCCCGGTGGCGATGGAGAAGGGATTGCGCTTCGCGATCCGTGAAGGCGGCAGGACCGTAGGCGCGGGAACGATCAGCGAGATCCTGACGTAAGAAAAACAAACCTATATCCCTCCGCTCCGCCGCAAAAGACGCGGCTCCGGTCGGGATGACAAAGTAATTTGAGAGAAGTAATTGAGAGAATAGTTTATGCGTGAAATTGTTACATTGCAGTGCGGTGAGTGTAAGGACCGGAACTACTCGACGACCAAGAACAAGAAGACCACGACCGAGCGTCTGGAATTCAGCAAGTTCTGTCGCAAGTGCCGGAAGCACACGCCGCATAAAGAAGTGAAATAGCATTCAGCACTCAGCAGTCAGCGTTCAGTCCTTAAGCTGAATGCTGATTGCATGGAGAATTATGAGCTGAAGCGGTTCAAAGGGCGCAAAGCAAAAACGATTAGCTTCAATGGCTGAATGCTAATTGCTGAATGCTGAGTGCTTGAACAGGGGCGTAAGCTCAACGGCTAAACTGCCGGTCTCCAAAACCGGACTTGGGGGTTCGAATCCCTCCGCCCCTGCCAGATTTTTTAGATAAACAGGGTCCGGCCGCAGGCGGCCGGGTCCACAAGAAAAGTAGGATTCGCATGGCGAAGTCGGCAATAGCGGCAAGTTATGAAGGCGAGGGCATTGGGGCGAAACTGAAGTCTTTCCCCATGCGCACCCGCAGTTTTTTGAGCGATGTGCGTAATGAAATGCGGCATGTCTCTCGTCCATCCCCTAAAGATGTTCGCGCCACCACGATTGTTGTGATTGTCACAGTGGCCATCTTCGGCGCGTACTTCGCCATTGTGGATTACCTGCTGGGGCACGGCATTAATTATGTATTCGACTATTTTGCAAAGCACTGATATGAGCGAAGAAGCCAAATCTAACGCGAAAGATTCCGAACAGCAGGGCGCAGGCGCTGCTGTACCGGAGCAGTTGCCGCCCTCCAACCCGAACTTCAGGTGGTACATCATCCACACCTACTCCGGGTTCGAGCGCAAGGTGAAAGAGTCTTTGGAATCGCGCGTGCAGGCCTTTGGCTTGCAGGAAAAAATCGGCAAGGTGGTGATTCCCACCGAGACCGTGACCCAGATGCGTGGGGGAAAGAAATACACCAGCGAGCAGATGTTTTACCCCGGCTATGTTCTGGTGGAGATGGACCTTGACGACAACGTCTGGCATCTGATCAAGTCCACGCCTCGCGTGACCGGTTTCCTGGGGAACGCTCAACATCCTGCGCCGCTCAGCCCAGACGAGGTCAACCAGATTGTCTACCGCGTCTCGACCGGCAAAGACAAGCCCAAGCTCAGAGTCAAATTCGAGAAAAATGAATCGGTGCGCATCACTGAAGGTCCGTTTGCCAACTTCAACGGCGTGGTGGATGAGGTGAATGAAGATCGCGAGACCTTGAAAGTCATGGTCACGATCTTTGGCCGCGCAACCCCGGTGGAACTTGAGTTTGGCCAGGTAGAGAAGGTGGCGTAAGCGGCAAGTTTGGAATTTCCGAAGCAGGAGAGGCAGCGAGCTGCGTCTCTACGATTCGATCGATAAAAGGTTAACAACATATGGCACCCAAGAAAGTTACCGGACAAGTGAAGTTGCAGATCGCAGCAGGCAAGGCCACGCCAGCGCCGCCGGTTGGTCCCGCGCTAGGACAGGCGCAGGTCAACATCATGGAGTTTTGCAAGCAGTTCAACGCCAAGACTTCGGCGAAAGAGCTCGATGGGCTGATTATCCCCGTAGTGATCTCGGTCTATAACGACCGCTCGTTTACCTTTATTACCAAGACACCGCCGGCTTCGATCTTGCTGAAGCGCGCCGCGGGCATCGCCAAAGGTTCGGGTGTCCCTAATAAAGACAAAGTGGGCAAGGTCACAGAAAAACAGATTGCCGATATTGCCAAGCAGAAGCTGCCCGACCTGAACGCCGCTTCTCTCGACGCGGCGATCAAGAGCGTGAAGGGAACAGCGCGCTCCATGGGAATTGATGTAGTTGCTTAAATTTTAAATACCACGGCCATTCGTAACAGTGGATGAGCGGTGGAAGACGAAAGGTCGAACAATGCGTAAATCAGGAAAAAATATCACGAAAGCGCGTACCGCCATCGAAAGGCGCTCTTATGCGCTGAGCGAAGCGGTGCCTCTGCTGCAGAAGGTCAAATACGCGAAATTTGACGAAACTGTGGAGGTCACGATGCGTCTTGGGGTTGACCCCAAGCACGCCGACCAGATGGTGCGCGGCACGGTAGTGCTGCCGCACGGCTTGGGAAAATCCAAAAAAGTGCTGGCGATCGTCGGAGCAGACAAATTTCAGGACGCGCGCAACGCGGGCGCAGACTTTGTCGGCGGCGAAGACATGGTAGAGAAGATCCAGAAAGAAAACTGGAGCGACTTTGACGCGGTCATCGCCACGCCCGACATGATGAAGTCTGTCGGCAAGCTGGGCAAGGTGCTGGGGCCGCGCGGCCTGATGCCCAATCCTAAAACCGGCACCGTGACCAATGACGTGGCCAAGGCCGTGACCGAGATTAAAGCCGGTAAAGTCGAGTTTCGTACCGACAAAACCGCGCTGGTGCACGTGCCTGTGGGCAAAATATCTTTCACGCCCGACAAGCTGGTAGAGAACGCCACCGTGGTGCTGACCAGCGTGATCAAGGCGAAGCCCGCGGCTGCCAAAGGCAAGTACATCAAAGGCGTGACGCTTTCCTCCAGCATGGGGCCGGGCATCCTGATCGATGTCTCGGCGGTGGAAGCAGCAGCTAAAGCCTAGATTAGCTGATTGAGTTCGGTAAGCAGATTTTGAAGCGCCCCTGAGGCGCTGAGCCAAAAGGAAAAGAAAATGGCCGTAACCAGAGCAAAGAAGATTGAGCAAGTTGAAAAGATGGGCGCAGACTTTAAGAAGGTCAAAAGCGCCATTGTAGGCAGCTTTGCCAAGCTGACTGTGGCGCAGGATTTTGAGCTGCGCAAATCGGTGCGCTCGGCGGGCGGACGCTACCGCGTGGTCAAGAACACGCTGGCTACACGCGCTGCCCAGGGCACCGCAATCGAGGAGAGCCTGAAGAACCTCAAAGGGGTGACCTCGGTGGTAACCACCGAAGGCGATCCGGTGGCGCTGGCCAAGGCGCTGACCAAGTATGCCAAAGAAAACCCGGAGTTTACCTTCAAGGCCGGCGTTGTCGAGGGCCGCGCTATCTCCATCAAGGAGATTGAAGCGCTGGCCAGCATGCCGTCAAAAGAAGAGATTTATTCCAAGCTCCTGTTCCTTATCAATGCTCCTGCGCAACGCCTGGTTACGGTGATGAATGCGGTAGGCCGCGATGTGGCGGTGGTGTTGAACCAGGGCGTGGAAAAGAAGAAGTTCAAGGAAGCGTAGGCGTCTTTAAAGAGACGCAAGGAGACGTAGCAAAGCCGCGTCTCCACGAGAAAGAAAGTTTCGCCAGGGCGGGTGGTGCGCTGTTCTGGCAACGAGTTCAGAGTCAACGAAGTTCTCTTGGCGCGCGGTCTGGGCGCAACGGAAGCCGTGAGGACGGAAGGCTCACCAGCACAAATTCAAAAATTTTGGGAGAAACAACATGGCCGATTTACAGCAATTAGAAGAACAAATCGTTGGCTTGAGCCTGCTCGACGCGGCCCAGCTGGTAAAGAAGCTGGAAGAGCGTTTGGGCGTCTCGGCGGCGGCAGCAGCCCCAGTAATGGTGCAGGGTGGCGGTGCAGCCCCCGGTGCGGCAGCGGCGGCAGAAGAGAAGACCGAATTCAGCGTCGTTCTGACCAGCGCCGGCGCGAATAAGATCAATGTTATCAAGGCGGTACGCGAGGTCACCAGCCTGGGTCTGAAAGAAGCCAAAGACCTGGTCGATGGCGCGCCCAAGACCGTGAAAGAGGGAATCAGCAAGGACGAAGCTGAGACCATCCGGAAGAAGTTTGCCGAAGCTGGCGCAACCGTCGAAGTGAAGTAATGTGCCAAGCATGGGCCACCGGAAGGGTATTCCGATGGCTCAATTTGGCGCTTGTGGCGGGTACTTGCGCCTACGCAGCTTTGGAAATTCTGTTACAATAAATTTACGACGGCCTGCTGACCAGGGTGGGACGTCCTCTCAACCGACTGGTTTCAAACTGCGCGTTAATAAATAAATCTCGACTTGGTGCCAAGTGCTTAATGTGGCGCTTGCGGGGAAATACGTCTCCGCGAGCGTTGCTGCATTTTTAAGTCCAAACGCGCTGCAACAACCTGTGGGTTTTCACCGCGACGCCCGAGGGTGCTTCGTGGTCTTTAACGTGACTCCGGTTTTCGCCTGAGTTGACAAGGATTTTTTACCAATGCCGATCAAGAATATCGCCTCTCGCAACCGTTTAGATTTTTCCAAAATTCCAGCGACCATTCAGATTCCAAATCTGATTGAAGTGCAGAAGCGCTCCTACGAACGTTTTCTGCAAATGGACCGGCTGCCCAGCGAGCGCCAGGAGACCGGATTGCAATCCGTGTTTACCTCCGTGTTTCCCATTACGGACTTCCGCAATGTCTCGCAGCTCGATTTTGTGGATTACGCCATCGGCAACTGGGAGTGCAAATGCGGCCACCTCAAAGGGCTGCATCACCTGCGCACCACGTGCCGGAATTGCGGCAACACGGTCATTACCGATCCGTTTCATGCCGGCGAAGTGCTGTGCAGCAATTGCGGCACCTACAACGCCAACACGCCCGACTTCTGCACCAAGTGCGGCGACCCTGTGGGCCTGCAGTTGAAGTATGACGTGAATGAGTGCGAAGAGCGCGGCATGACCTATTCGGCGCCGCTGAAGGTCACCATCCGGCTCACGATTTTCGACAAAGACGCAGAGACCGGCAACCGCAGCATTCGCGACATCAAAGAGCAGGAAGTGTTTTTCGGCGACGTGCCGCTGATGACCCAGAACGGGACATTCATCATCAACGGCACAGAGCGCGTGATCGTGAGCCAGTTGCACCGCTCGCCCGGCGTCTTCTTTGAGACCGCCGCCAACCGCACTTACTTCCTGGGCAAGATCATTCCCTACCGCGGTTCGTGGGTGGAGTTTGAATACGACCAGAAGAACATTCTTTATGTGCGCATCGACCGCAAGCGCAAGTTCCTGGGAACCATCTTCCTGCGCGCTCTCGGCTTGCGCTCCGATGAAGATATTTTGAAGACGTTCTACACCGTCGACCGCATTGCGTTGAAGAACAAGAAGCTCTATTGGACGCTCGAGCCGGGGGTGGACAAACCCACCAGCCTGGTGGGAATGAAGCTCACGCACCGCATCGTCAACAAGAGCGGGGAAGAGATCGCGCACTCGGGCCGCAAGGTGAATGCCGCTCTCTTCAAAGAGATTCAGAAGGCGAAGATTTCGGAAATCGAAATCGACGTGGGCGACCTGGAAGGCGCATTCGCCGCCGCCGACATCGTTGACACCAATACCGGTGAAGTTCTGGTAGAAGCCAACGCGGAAATCACGACCGACAAGCTTGCCAAGATTGCGGAAGCGGGGGTGACCGAGATCCAGATTTTCTTCCCCGAGCGCGACGATGTGGGCACGGTGATCAGCACGACGCTGCGCCGTGACTCAGTCAAGACTCCCCAGGAAGCGCTGATTGAGATTTACCGCAAGCTGCGTCCGGGCGATCCGCCGACGCTTGATACCGCGACTGCGCTCTTCCACGGCATGTTCTTCGACGCTCGGAAGTATGACTTCTCGCGCGTGGGCCGCTTGAAGTTCAACATCAAATTGTTCGAGAACAGCGATGCCAGCAGCCTCGACAAGCGCACTCTCGATCCGGACGATTTCTACGCGACCATCCGCTACTTGCTCAAGCTACGCAAGAACATTGGCGTGGTGGACGACA
>DASREY010000212.1:0-8521 GCA_035651775.1 Terriglobales bacterium | reverse complement strand
TGCGGATGTCGACATTGGCAACTTCTTCCAGGCGCTCAACCCAGGCCTTGAACTTTTCAGGTTGGTAAACTTGCAGCGCCTTGTCAGGACGAAACGCCGGATACACGCGCGGCACCAGCTTCAGGTCGGCAATCTTCTTGTGCGGCTTAAGGTCGTCCGTAGGGTCGTCGGTCGTGCACAACAATTCGACCCGAAACTTCTTCAGGATGCCTTGTGTGCTGAACTCTTCGCTTGCCAGGAACTCATTGGCGCGCCGCCAGATAGCCGGGGCTGTGTTCTCATTCAGCAGTTCGTCGATGTCAAAGTAGCGTTTCAGCTCCAGATGAGTCCAGTGATAAAGAGGGTTTCTCAGCGTTTGGGGCACGGTTTTCGCCCACGCCAGGAATTTTTCGTAAGGGTCGGCGTCCCCGGTGCAGTAGCGTTCTGCAACGCCGTTGGCGCGCATAGCGCGCCACTTGTAGTGATCGCCTTCGAGCCAGATTTCAAACAGGTTCTTGAACCGGCGGTTCTCTGCGATGTCGACCGGAGAGAGGTGGCAATGGTAATCAATAATGGGTTGTGTCTCTGCAAATCGCTTATACAGGTGACGTGCAGATTCGGTCTTGAGCAAAAAGTCGTCGTTAATAAAGGTCATTCATATGCCCGTTGGCTAGCTTTGAAATGCTGAATGAAACATTACACCAGAAGCTCAGGCTTCTCATAAAGCGAAATTGCTGAATGAAGTCTTGAGATTTGCTAAACGAACAACTGTCATCGCTTGAACTCTGTCATTCCTTCACGCCGTGAGCGGGGGGAGCCACCGGTCGAGAAGCCCGAGTCCTTTTGTTGCTGCAATTATGCACCGCCCCAGGGGGTGCTGACAACAATTAGAAGATAAATTTCCTGCAGGAATCATAATCGTTGGGCAGAGCCGCCGTATTTTCCTGCAGTACGCTTACACCTCCAAGTTTGGCAGTAATCGCCCGCGTTGATGTTCCCAAGGTTGTATTTAAGCATAAAGCATCGAGGGCGCAAATCAAGGTACTTGTGCCGTTAAGTTTTTCAGAAGCTATCGTTTAACCGTTTTAATTTGACAGACCAACAGGAAAGCTATAGGTTTTGCGGGGCGCTGGGAATTTTTTTGCACCTTAGGCCAGTTTGAATACGATACGCCCCCGCCCACGGCATCTATCGCTCCGCACAAATAGTGAAGATGCCGGCCTTGGCAATATTCAATTTTTCGTCATGCTCCAGGCGAGGCGGAGCGGGCGCCAATTCCAATCTTGCCTTCCGCACAGGCAGAGCACGGTGATGGAACTGAATTCGTGAGCAGCCTGGTGAAATATCCTGCTGGCTCAATCTCCGTCTGTTCTGATTTCAGCTCATTGACAGCCACAAGCGTTTGAATTGATTCCGCGTTTATCAACGCCAAAGAATAAGGAGAACGACGATGCGACGCATGTTATTCGTAGCAATCTTGTTGTATGCAGTTGTCATGACTGCCCTCGCCGGCCAAAGCGCAGCACAATGCGTGACTGCGACCGGCGGCGGTGGTTGGGTGAACAGCTCGTTTTCAGCTCAGACAGGGACGTTTACAGCCACCTTCGACGCCACCCCTTCGCTCAGCAACATGAACAGCGTGGTCGGATTTTCGCACGGGGCTGGCATTGCCTATAGCGCATTCGCCAACCTGGTTGCGTTTAACGGCACGACGGGCACAATTCTGGCGCGCAACGGTGGAGTTTATGCCGGGCCTACTCCGGCCCTGCCATATTCCGGTGGAAATACGTATCACTTCCGTCTGGTGGTGAACATACCGACGCATACCTATTCGGTCTTTGTAACCCCGCCTGGAGGCTCGGAGCTGACCGTTGGTTCCAATTTCGCCTTCCGCACGGAGCAGAACATGGTGACCAGTCTCAACAACCTCGGGGTTTTCGTAGGCGCAACGACGGGCTCGCTGGCAGTCTGCCATTTTTCGATTGCAGGAGACGCTCCCGACTTCACGCTTACGGCATCGCCCAGCTCGCAGACCATTGCCGCGGGCGCGAGCACAACCTATTCGGTAAGCGTCGGCTCGGTTAACGGCTTCAGCGGTAATGTGGCTTTGAGCGTCAGCGGACTGCCGAGCGGAGCCAGCGGCAGCTTCAATCCGGCTTCAATGAGCGGCTCGGGAGGTTCGGTGCTGACGGTTACTACTCCCAGCTCCACACCAACAAACAGCTATGCTCTGACGATCACGGGAAGCAGCGGCAGCTTGTTTCATAGTTTCCCGGTGACGCTGAATGTGAACTCCGGCGTATCCGATTTCATGCTCTCCGCCATGCCCACTTCGCAGACGGTCACGGCAGGCAACAGCGCCAGTTACACAGTCTCGGTGACGCCTCAGAACAGCTTCGACGGGAATGTTGCGCTCAGCGTCTCTGGTTTGCCTGCTGGTGCGAGCGGCAGTTTTAATCCGGCTTCGGTTACAGGTTCGGGTAATTCAACGTTGAACATTACAACGCTGAGTTCGACTACGACAGGCACTTCTACATTGACGGTCACAGGCGACAGCGGCAGCCTTTCGCACACCGCGAATGCAAGCCTGACGGTAAAGCCGGTTAGCACCGGCACGGATTGGTCGGTGGCCGTGGTCAACTCCACCATGAAGCGCTTCAGCCCTTCAACAATCGGAGGGTGGAGTTATCCCGTCGGTCTTTATCTTCACGGGCAATATCTGGTCTATAAGCGCACCAAAAATCCGAGTTATCTGCAGTTCATTCAGTCCTGGGCAGACCGGTTCGTTGATAGCGCCGGCAACATCAACAACGGCTTCGGCAGCCTGGATAGCATGCAGCCGGTTGTTGTGTTGCTTGACCTGTTTCAGGAAACCGGCCTGGCCAAGTACAGAATCGCGGCCGGCCACATGCGGGCCCGCCTGAACACATATCCCAGGACGAGCGATGGCGGCTTCTGGCATGCTGACACCTCGAGCCGTGCCCATCAGCTTTGGGGAGACGGCACGTTCATGGTTCTTCCTGGCCTGATCCGTTATGGGCAGCTCGCCAACGACAGCGTCTATGCCAACAATGAGGTAGGCAATCAACTGGAGATATATGCCAGCCATCTGCAAGACAGGACGGGCGACGCCGCCTCCGGGCTCTTCTTCCATGCCTTTGATGAGAGCCGGACGCAGAGTTGGGCGAATAAGACCACCGGTGATTCTCCGGAAAAATGGTGCCGGGCGATGGGCTGGTATGCCATGGCAACCATTGAGGCGCTGGAGATTCTGCCGGCAAACGATCCCCATCGCGCTCCGTTGATTGCTATTCTGAAAAACCTGATCAGCGGGCTGGCAAAATTCCAGGATCCAGCTACAGGCCGCTGGTTCCAGGTGGTGGATAAGCCGACCGTGGCGGGTAACTTCACTGAAACCTCATCTTCCAGCATGTATACCTTTGTAATTTCGAGAGCCGTAGAAAGAGGTTACGTGGATTCCAGCTTCCTGAGCGTGGCGCAGAAAGGGTACCAGGGCGTGTTGCAAAGAATCTCTCTCGATTCGAGCGGCATGACCAACCTGACGCAGATCTGCATCGGGACCAACGTTGGCGATCTGGCGTTTTACCTCGCCCGGCCGAGGGCAACCAATGATTTCCACGGGCTGGGATCGTTCCTGATTATGAATGAACAGTTAACCAAATAATTGGGAGTTTTGTAGATAGAAACTGTAGATAGAAAATTAAAGAGGAGGCCATGAGGCCTCCTCTTTATATTTGATACAAGATATTTTTTCTTCGTGAGCCTTCGTGTCCTTTATGGTTAGGCTTTACTACGCGTTGACCAATTGAGGCCGGCTGTTTTTCGCGCGCTTTTCATCCTCTTCTTCACTTTCGTTATGCTCTTCTGCAGAAGGATTGTAGCCAAGCTCTGCAGACAAAAGCGAGGCCGCGGCGATCACCGATTTGGCGACAATTGGAATCTTGTAGGCTGGAATGCGGAATGAAGGTCCTGAGACGCTGATGGCCGCGGTCGCATCTCCGGAGACTCCGCGAACAACGGCGCCGACGCAGCATACGCCTTCCTCGTTCTCCTCGTCGTCAACCGCGTAGCCGATTTTGCGTACCTTCGCCAACTCGGATTTAAGCTCGGCCAGCGATCCAATCGTTTTCCGCGTCAGGGGACGCAAGCCATGCTTTTGTACGGCTGCTTCAATTTGTTCTTCCGGCATGATGGCCATCATGGCCTTTCCCACGGCGGTGCAAAATGCCGGATGCCGGCGTCCCACCGTCGAGGCGAGGCGAACACTGCGCGCGGGCTCGACTTTATCCACGTAAACCACTTCGCCACTGTCATAAACGCAAAGGTGCACCGTCTCGTCCGTCTCGCGAACCAGGCGCTCCAGGATGGGCCGGGCACGCTCGCGAAGATCGAGCTGCGATACCGCCCTGGTCCCAAGCTCGAAGAGTTTCATCCCCAGACGATAGGTGCCGGTCTTGGAATTTCTCTCAATCAGCTTGTGGCCCTCCAGCACCATGATGAGGCGATGTGCCGTACTCTTATGAAGGTGCAGCAGTTGAGAGAGTTCGGCCAGAGTAAGATCAGGACCTTCCTGTGAAAGGGCCTTAAGGACCGCTAGCGCACGATCCAGTACCTGTATCTGGTATGGCGACTTACTTTGGCGTTTGGTTTTGCGATGTGGCACGGTCATAAAGAGAGTTTTACCCTTTAAAATCTTTAGGAAGCTTCTAGAACCCAATTTTAGCCTTAGAGGCTCAAATTCGTGAGCGATTCTTGCTAAATCAATCGTTTAACTGGACTGTTCTCGCAATTGGCCAGAACAGTCAAAAACAATGGCCGTGCCCGTGAAAATTATGCAATTAACGTTAATTAACCGTTAAACGGGTACTTCAGGGTGAAATTATAGGGTAGTACTTAGCCTCAAACAATGCTTAATATTTGCAGGTGCTTGGTGAAGATCGGGGTTGGGGCGTTCTGAAAAGCAGTTATTTAGCGCGCTGAGGTTTGTAGCTGCTCCGAGCATCCTCGCCGAGACTGGGATTATCCGGGTCGCCGGTCAGATAGAATGCAGCCCAATAATAAGGATGCGCGGTTCGAGAGTCTTCACGTACCGATGCCATGGCGCGGCGAAGGGCTTCATCTTTAGCCAGACCGGAGCGCAAATTGCGGTGAAAAGCAACCATGAGAGTCAGAGTGCTTTGATCATCGGCGGTCCACAGGCTGGCTACGATAGAGCGCGCGCCGGCATACTGAAGCGCCCGCGTGAGCCCGATCAGGCCCTCACCGGCAATGGCTTCTCCTCGTCCGGTGTCACAGGCTGAGAGCACAACCAATTCGGCCTTGAGCTTGAACTGACTGTGAATTTCCCAGGCCTGCAGCACATTATCATTATCTATTCCAGCATTTTGCGATTGTGGTTGTGGCTGCGCGAGCAGCAAGCCCGATGACATGGCGCGTGTAGGGTCGGTGCAGCCATGCGTCGCCAGATGAACCACATCAGCGTTCTGGATGTTTTTTCGCAGCGCGGCTTTGGTGGCGTCTTTCCCGAGCAGGGGCGAACTGCCATACAGGGCCGCTACCTTGAGGGCCTCAATTTCTGTTCCCGGCAATGGCGGCGGCGGCCGATGCTCGCCGAAGCAAAGGTAACCGCGTCCATGAGATTTGTTGTCGGCAATAATCTCGCGCGTGAAAAGCGGATTCCCCAGCACTAACGCAGTGGTTTGATGGCCGCGGGCGAGTTGCGGGGCATCATGGCGCGACTGGGCAAAAAGCGTCAGGGACTGGGTGTATGTAATTGCCTTCTCGGCGCCAAGGTAAAGTGGCGTCCCTTCAGCATTGGTTACAAGCGCGGCGAAGGGGACCTCCCACAATGGGCCGTCGGGGGAGATGATCAAACGCGTGGCAGCATTAATGGCGGGCTGGGCTTCGGAAGGGAAGAGTTCAGCAAAGAGGCTGCGGCTGGCGGCGATGGCAGCTTCAATATCGGAGGGTTTCGCAATCTGCTCCCGTAATTTGTTGACCCGCTTGCGTAGCTGGCTGCGATTGAGCGGAAGCGTGTATGCCGAAAGTGGGGAGTTGCATTTGCAGCCGGCGCGCAGAAGAAAAAGAACAGTGTGTTTGTCGCCGGCATAAAACCCCGCAAACAATGCTCCCGCCGGCAGCTCTTGTTGCGCTTGCTCGAAAGTAAGCGGTGGAGTGAAGGCGCGGGGCGCATTTTTCTTGATATCGGCCCATAGCTCATCCACTTTGGTACGGGTCTGGGTGTAAGCGGACTGGGCTTCGTCCAGGTTCTTGGCGGCAGTGTTCAACTCATCCTGCGCCCGGTCGATCACATCAGCAGCGGCGCCTTCCTTGTGCCTTGAAGCCAGTTCGGCCTTGGCACGGAGCTTATCGGCGCTGGCCTGCGAAAGCGCCTTCTCGCTTTCATCGCGGGCGGCAACGGCCGATTCATACTCGCTCCAGCGGGCGCTGTCTGCGATATTGGTAAGCACGTGCCGATCCATCAGGATTTCCTGCAGCGCCTGGGCCCGGCTTTGCTCCATGGTGGCGAAGGCCAAATCAGGTTTCCCCAGCGCAAGCTGGCGCGTTATCAGGTTAGCGGCATAGCGTGCGGCAGATTTGTCGAAGGCCTGGCGCGCTTCGTCCCCGGTAATGTCGGTCGCCTGGTTGCGCACCAACTCCCATGCCTGGCGCGCCAGTTCCTCCGCTTTCTCTTTGTCCCCTTCTTTTGCCGAGGTGACTGACAGGTTATATAGACTGACCGCAGCTGAAAGAGAATTGGGGACCAGCTTTTCTTTCAGAACGAATCCGTGTTCATAATATTCGGAAGCCTTGGTCACGTCTCCCTGCCTGATTGCCGTGTCTCCCAGAAGGCCGAGGTTTTGCGCAACGGTAACCGAGTCGGGCGAAACTTTCTGATTAATTGCCAGCGCCTGCTGATGATATTGCTCGGCCTTTGCCAGGTCGCCCCGCTTTGCCGCCAGGCTGCCCAGGCTATTCAGGCTGGCAGCTACGGAAAGGGAATTGGGCGACAGCTTTTGCCTGATCACCAGCGCCTGTTGATGGTACTGCTCTGCCTGTTTCAATTTTCCCTGCTGCGCCGCCACGTTCCCAAGATCGCTCAGACTCTGTGCTACCGGCAGCGAGTCCGGCAGCAATTTTTGCCTTAAGGCGCGTGCTTGTTCATAGTATTGCGCGGCCACATCCAGATGGCCGCGCTTTCTGGCAATGTTTCCCAGCGAGGTCAGGCTGCCGGTTTGATCGAGAGAGTCAGGAACGAGCTTCTGCGTAAGGGCAAGCGCCTGGCGGTGATACTCCTCAGCGGCGGCGAAGTCGCTTTGCTGCGTATATATGTCCGCCAATTTGTGCAGACTTTCTGAAACTGCCAGCGAATCGGGCGCCAGCTTCTGCCGGATCGCGAGGCTCTGCTTGTAATCCTGCGCCGCCATTGCCAGATCGCCTTGATCGAGCGCCAGGTTTCCCAGGCTATTCAGGCTCGAGGCTGCTTCCAGCGAATCAGGCGCGAGCTTCTGCCGGATCGCGAAACCCTGCTCGTAATACTGTTCCGCTTTCGCCAGGTCCCCTTGCTTTCTGGCCACGTTTCCTACCGCGTTGAGGCTTGTGGCCAGCTCCAGCGAACCAGGAGCGAGTTTTTGCCTCAGAGCAAGCGCCTGCTGATAATACTGGCTGGCCTGCTCGATACCGCCTTCCTGATAAGTGACGCTGCCCACGCCCATCGTCGCCTCCGCCAGTTGCAGCGAATCGGGCGCGATTTTTTTGTCAATGCTTAATGCCGCAGTCCACAAGCGCAAGGAAAGATCGAAGTACCGGTGCTCGTAGCTGGAGCGGGCCGCCGCGTGAAGTTTCTGCGCCGCCGCCAGCGGCCGTTTGGATTCTCCTGATACCAGGGTGAGAACGCGGGCGAACAGGGCATCGGCAGATTTGTCTGGCATAAGAAGCAGGCCCGCGCTTGCGAGCGCCTCAATCAGTCCCGGGCCGTCACCTATGCTTTCCCATGCTGATGCCGTCTCTTGCCAGGCGGCAACGGCGTCGTCTTTTTTGCCCAGGGATTGTAGCACCAGGGCGCGTGAGCGATGGCCGCAGGCGTTTCCTGCCAGATCTTTTTGCGTTTGGGCGGTAGCGATTGCCTGCTCGGCTGCCTGCAATGCCTTGTCGAGTTGATTGTTGGCCGTCAGGCGATCGGATTCGTCGAGCATTTGCTGCACCGCGAGCGAAGGCTTGGGCTCTGCCGGTTCGGCGGTTGTGCTGCTGTCAGCCCAACCGGGTACGAGCCCGAGAAAAACCAAACCCAGAAGACAGAAAATATTCGTGCGCCTTATGGCAGCTCTTTGCTTCATCCGATGCCGATGCCTTTGCACAGAATTATGATTTACAGTTGCTTGCCAGTTACTTTTCGCGAGGAGGGGGAACTCCTATCGAGTGGCAGCGAGGCGAAAAGGAAACTGAACAAGATCGTGTTCCTGGTTGCCGTCTACGCCATAGATTTCCAGAGTGTACAATCCAGGCTTTAAAAGTTCTTTTC
>DASREY010000211.1:0-18280 GCA_035651775.1 Terriglobales bacterium | reverse complement strand
AAAACTTATCATTCCCAAATGGGGAAAATTTTCCGGCTTTGCCAGCTATTCCAACCAGGTGGGCGCCGGCTTCCTACCCGTAACCGGGGGCCTCTTCATCGGGGCCGATGCCGCCGGCCAGTTGGCGGCGCGTGGCAGCTTCCCCATATCTCAGGACCAACGCAATACTTTTTCCTCGCGTCTGCGCTGGCAACCCGCTTCCAGGTTGTGGACCTCGCTCGGCTTCTCCTACGGCAGCGGCCTGCCCGTCGAAAATGCGGAGAGCAGTCCACAAGATCTGCTCCCGTTCTTCGGCCCCGCTGTGCTCAATCAGGTGAATTTCGCCGCCGGCCGTCTCCGTCCCTCTTACTCGCTCGATGCGGCCCTGGGCATTGAAGTCTGGCGTCACGAGCAGCGCTCCGCCCGCCTTCAGGTGGATGGCCTGAACTTAACCAACCATTTGAACGTAATTAACTTCGCTAGTCTCTTTTCGGGAACGGCCCTCTCTGATCCTCGCACCATATCTTTTCGCGCCGGATTCAGCTTCTGATTGTTCTTTCATGATATTTTCGGATTTTAAACGCACTCACGAAATCGCCGTTTCATGGTGGTAAGCAGCTCGTCTCCGCAGTTCTTCCAGATGGATTCATTGAATATTTCGACTTCAATCGGGCCGGCATAGCCGGCATCTTCGACCGCGCGCCGCAATCGGCGCAGTTCGATCACGCCATCGCCCATCATGGCTCGCCCGGTCAGGATACCGGGAAGAGGCACGGGCCAATCCGAAACGTGAAAGCCGAGAATACGTCCGCGAGCGCGCTCGATCTCACGGTAAACCTCCGGGTCCCACCACAAGTGAAACACGTCTATGATCACGCCCACCCCATCGTCAGCCAGGGTGGCCGCCACGTCATTTGCCTGTTTAAGCGTGACAATCACCGAACGTTCCGCGGCATACATAGGGTGAAGGGGTTCTATACCGAGCCGCACTCCGCACGCGCGCGCATAGGGCGCAATTTCGGCAATGCCATCGGCCACGGCTTGACGGGATTCGTCAAGCGTCTGTCCGCGCGCCGGTCCGCAGACCAGAACCAGGCACAATGCCCCAAGCTCTGCAGCTTCTTCGATAGCGCGACGGTTGTCTGCAATCTGCGCTGTGCGTTCGGCGGCTGTGGGGGCGGAAAAGAATCCTCCACGGCAGAGACTCGATACCGAAAGGCCTGCATCTTTGATCACTCGGGCGCTTTGCTTGACGCCAAGCGCATCCAGCTTGTGCCGCCATACCGCCATCCACGAAATCTGGTGGCGGGCGCAGGCCGCGACTGTTTGCTCCAGCGTCCATGGATCGGTCGTCATCTGGTTAAGGCTCAGCCGCTCTTCAAGACTCATGTGATCCCCACCGTAGCAAGCATCAGACGCATGCGATTGCAAGCCAATTCGGCATCAAAGAGCAGCCCGGCGCGGTCAGCGAGAATAAACAACTCTGAAAGATGCGTGACGGACCGTGCTCCCTCGGCGCCGCCCACCATGCGAAAGTGGTTTTGATGGCCATTGAGGTAAGCGAGAAAGACAATGCCGGTCTTGTAATTAAATGTAGGAGCTTCAAAGATGTGCCGCGACAGCGGGAGCGTATCGCCCAGGTAACTCAGGCATTGCGCCTTGTCTCCGTTATCCAGAGCTTGCAACGCCAGCGCCGCTGCCGGCGCGATTGCATCGAAGATGCCAAGCAATGCATCACTGTGACCCTGTTCGTCGCCTACAATAAGTTCGTCATAGTGAAAGTCATCGCCGGTATACATGCGGACCCCAGCCGGCAACCGGCGGCGCATTTCAATCTCGAGTTCCGCATCAAGAAGAGAGATTTTAATTCCCTCAACCTTGCCGCGGTATTCGGAAATCAGCTTGAGGCAGTGATCCATTGCTTCATGCACATCCTTGCCTCCCCAGTAACCGGCCAGCGCAGGATCGAACATCTCGCCAAGCCAATGCAAAATCACTGGTTTACGAACCTGGGACAGGATCTCTCCATAGACGGCGGCATAGTCGTCAACGCTGCGTGCACAGCGCGCCAGCGCCCGGCTCGCCATCAGGATAATGCGTCCGCCTGCCGTTTCGATGGCTTCACATTGCTCCAGGTAAGCGCGCAAGACCTCTTCTTGGACGTAGCATTTCTTTTCCGAAAGCTGGTCGGTAGCTGCGCCGCACGCAATCAGCCCATTCGCGCTTTGCGCCTCGCGAATACTGCGTTGCATCAGTTCACGAGCCAGCTCCCAGGTAAGCCCCATGCCGCGCTGTGCCGTATCCATCGCTTCTGCAACCCCGAAGCCGAGAGACCACAGATAGCGCCGGTAAGCCAGCGTTGCCTCCCAATCGAGCACCGGCGCCGTTACCGGATCGTAGGTGCGCACCGGGTCAAGCACCACGTGGGCAGCGGCATACGCTACCCGGCTGCGAAATTTCGTTGCGCTTGGGCGCGCAAGGCTTCGCCCACTCAGCCGGTATTCGGAAAGACTTCCGCCTTTGCGCGGAAGTTTGAGCTTGAGTTCACCCGCCATCTCAGATCTTCAACTCCGGTACCGTCATCCATCGCCGCTCTTCCCAGGACTTTAGCGCCAACTCAGCCAACTGCACTCCTTTGGCGCCTTCCACAAAGTCATGTGGGAATGGTTTGTTCTCAGCCACGTGGCGCAAAAACATCTCCCATTGCACTTTGAATCCATTGTCGAATTCAGCGTTATCTGGGACCTCCTGCCAGTGTTCCCGAAAGCGGAACGGATTGGGAACGTCCGGATTCCAGACCGGCCGGGGCGTATTCACACGATGCTGCGTGCGGCATTCGCGCAATCCGGCAACCGCGCTTCCCAGCGTGCCGTCCACCTGCAAGCTGAACAACTCATCGCGATACACGCGAAAGCTCCATGATGAATTGATCTGCGCGATGACGTTGCCGTCGAGTTCAAACGTCCCGTAAGCGGTATCGTCGGCGGTGCAATTGTATGGCTTGCCCTCTTCGTCCACACGTTTGGCAATGGTTGTTCCTCCGATGCATTGCACCCCACGGACCGGAGCGAACGTATGGTCGAGCACATAGCGCCAGTGGCAGAACATATCGAGAATGATGCCGCCGCCATCCTCTTTGCGGTAATTCCATGACGGCCGCTGCGCGGCCTGCCAGTCGCCCTCAAAGACCCAATAACCGAATTCCCCGCGTACCGAGAGGATTTTGCCGAAGAAGCCACTGTCAATCAGCCGTTTCAGCTTGCGGATGCCGGGAAGAAACAGTTTGTCTTGCACAATACCATTTTTGAGGCCGGCGGCTTTGGCCTTGCGCGCCAACGCGAGCGCGGTTTTTGAATCGTCGGCCAGCGGCTTTTCGCAATAGATGTGCTTGCCGGCTGCAATAGCCGCTTCCACGGCGGGCGCGCGCAGCGCCGTGAGCTGCGCGTCAAAATAGATTGCGTCCTCGCGGTTCGCGAGCGCTTTCGCCAGGTCGGTTGTCCAGCGCGCCACTCCGTGCTTTTTCGCAATCGATTCCAGCTTATTGGCATTTCGGCCCACCAGGATCGGATCAGGCAATAGCCTTGATCCGTCGGCAAGTGCAACTCCACCCTGATCGCGGATCGCCAGGATCGAGCGCACCAGATGCTGATTCAGCCCCATCCGGCCCGTGACTCCGTTCATGATGATGCCTACTCGTTGCTCATTCATTCTTTTTCCTAAGCTTTGATTGAGATACCAGCGCACTCCTGCTCCAGTACAGCCGGAACATCAACCTCAATACCTTATTATGAAGACGGCGATGCTGCCGCCACGTTCGGACTGATAGTTGCCGCTTTTCGGGGTAACGGTAGCGCCGCCGCTGCTCCCAGCAAGGCTATACCGATCAGTGCCATAAAGCCGGACGAATAATTGCCGGTCACGTCCCGCATATGCCCAATGAACCAGGGCGCTGCCGCTTCCGCTACTCCGTTTGCCATCAGCACAAATGCCATCAGCCTTCCCAGGACTTTCAACCCGAAAATATCCGCCGCCACCAGGGGCACAATCATGTAGTCTCCACCGAGGCCGATTCCAAAGACGGCGGCGAAAAGGTACATCGTCATCCTGGTTGGGCTCAGAAACAATAACGCAATGCCAGCCGCCACCAGTGTATAGATCAATATCATTACGTACTTCTTCGGGAAGTGGTCCGCCAGCCAGCCCATCAGCAGGCGGCCGGCGATGCTGAAGGTCAACACCAGCGATATGATTCGCGCCGCCTCGTTCTGTGCATAATGCTGGTCCACGCTCAGGAACAATTTCAGATTTTGTTGTGTTCCACTTACCGCCGCAATCGAGCACATGCTTCCCAAGGTGAGCAGATAGAATGATGCCGTCTTGAATGCGCTGTTGGAGCGCGGCGTAGCAACCTCTGCCAGCGCTCTCGAGCCTCTTGGCGGTTGCTCTTTCAGGAAGAAAGCCATGGGAAACGAGATCACAATAATCGCGCATCCGAGCGCACGCAAGGCATTGTGCCAGCCAAAGTGTTGCACCAACGCGTATGACATCAAGGGGACCACCGCGCCTCCCAGCCCGATCCCCAAATATGCGATGCCCATCGCCTTTCCGCGAGACTTGTCGAACCACTGCGACAGGAGCACCTGGTTGGGCAGCGGACCGCCAAAGATGTAACCCAATGCATTAAAAAAGTAAAATATGTAGAACATCCCCAGGTTTGAAATGCTGCCTAACCCAATGAGCGCAATCCCCGCCATCAGGATTCCAGCCATCATCAGGCGGCGCGGGCCGAAGCGATCAATCATCCATCCGGCGATGAAAGCAAATATCGGTCCTACGATTAATTTGCTCAGGGCATTGCCCGAGGTAACCTGCGCGCGTGTCCAGCCGAACTCCCGCATCATGAAATCGTAGTAATACGGCAGCCCCCAGAGCGCCATGCCCACAATGCAGAACAGCGCCAGGAATGCCGTCACAACCACCTGCACTCCGCCGCGCTGTGTCGCTGAAGATTGATCGGAACTAGACAATAAAGACTCCGTTAAGGATTTCTCTTCCCTTTCGTGCTGAACAAACCGAACTTGGGAAAATATACTTTTTTGTACGAAATGTCGATAGCAGCCAGCGATGGATAGTCGGGCAGTTTGCAAACGCATAGCAGCATGCGTGTGAGTGGATTTGTTTCCGTGTTGAGCCGTCAACTGGGAAACAATCGCGATCACTTCCCATAAACCGACTTCTCAGGACTGCGGGGTCGTAAAAGCCTTCCGATTAACCGAGAATTCATAGACGGGTTTTTAGACCGTTGTTGAAAGCCGTGCTCTTCACGCACCAAATTTTTTGGGACTTATACAATGTACTGATACTTATGATGGACCGCATGCATGTCACCTGCGTAGTCGTGATGGCTGGCCTTCCCGGCACGGGAAAAAGCACTTTATCGAAGCTGCTTTCGGCTGAACTGCAGGGGATTGTACTGGATAAGGACGTAATTCGAGCCGGCTTGTTTCCCGAACCTTGGATTGAGTACTCTCAGGAGCAGGACGACTTCTGTATGCATGTTCTCCTGCAAACCGCAACTTACCTGATCAGGAAAGCTTCACCGCCGTTTCTATTTATTGACGGTCGTCCGTTCGCGTTTCAGTACCAGATTGAGTTTGTCATGAAGTGGGCCGCGGATCTGGGATGCTCAATCAAAGTCATTCATACAGCGTGTTCCGATAACAATGCCAGGCAGAGGCTCAGCGGCATGCATCTTGCCAGGAACCGAAACTATGATTCATATCTGAAGTTGAAAGCCGGTTTCGAAGAGATTTGCTGTCCGAAGCTCGCTCTCAATACAGATGAACCGCTCGAGTTGAGCCTGCAGCAGTGCCTATCGTATCTCTGCAATCGGTCCATGCAGTAAATCAAGCCTGCAAGCTCGTCGCAACTACTTTGCACCCTTAAGAGCCGCGCTTGAGCGAATGGGCTGTGAAGAGCGCAGGATTTTCTCGTCGCTCAGCCGCACCAGCGGTACGGCTTTGCCGTTTGCGCGCTCGTCATACCCGGCATCCATTTGGGCCACAGGATGCACCCCGCGCTGCACGGTCAGATTGAGCGGCGCTGCCGGGCTCGTCCACGTGAAGTGATTGCGCTCTCCGAGTTGGGTAACCGCGAAATGCTTTGCGGCGCACTGCCGGTCGAAATGAGCCAGCGGATTGCGCCGGTCTTCCACGGCCAGCGTGAATGAGCATTCGGCTTCATTCACGTCGGACCAGTGCAGCGTCTGCTGCTCTGCGGCCTCGAACAGCATAAGATCAAGGTGCGCCGCATCGGCTTCGCGCATAAAGCGAAGACTCGGGGTCGATTTTCCGAAGCTCGCAGTGCGCACCTGAAGATAAAGCATGCAGGAACCGGCATTGATGGAAATGCGGCTTGAGAAAGGAAGCGGGGTGCTTGAGTCTTGCATTGGCTTGCCATCCACGAGCGCCTGCCATGTCGGCTGCCACACAGGGAAGAGGAACTGGGCGTAGAGTCGCGTGAGGTGGAAGACGCCATTCCGTATCGGGTCGAGCGATGGGTGCTTATCGCCTCCATCGGAGCGGAAGGCAATCGCGCCCATAACGCAACCCGCCTCTTGCACGGCATAGAAGAGTCCAGAAGCGAAGTCGTAATCGTCTTTGATGACACGCAACTGCATGCACTGGGGAGGACGCTGTGGGCCTCCCCAGTAGGCAATGAGCGGACGGCGCTGCACCCAGAAGTCGGAACGATTTGCCGAACCCAGCGAGAATGCCGGCGTCAAATAAGTTGTGCCCTCAATTGGCAATACCGGAGCATTTCGTTCCGATATCTTCAGGTTGTCAACCAGTTTTTGCCCACTCACAAAAATTTCGCGATGCTGGTGGGTCTGCGCCAGCCGCAGAAACTGCGCAAGCAACGCCTTGGGGCACTTGTATGCAAGTAAGATGACGTCTCCGCTTTCGCTCGGAGGCTTGGCGCGAATCTCATCCATGGTGAGAAACGCCAGCTCATTGTCGGTCGCCTTCTGCAGCCACAGAGGAGAGCCCACGTCATTGGAATATGCGCGGCTCATGGGACCGGCAAACTGCTGGGTGGGTGGGTGCCAGTGCGCGGCGAGATGCATCCATATCCGCTCGTGCATGCGTTCGGTAATCGCCAGCGCCTCCGCATTGTGCACAAAGGTCAGAATGCGCGTAAGGTTTTCGAGCGTGACGTGCGCATATGTAGGGCTGTTGTATTCGGCAAAACTTCCCGATTCATCCACCGTCGCCGCGACTCGCCGTATGCGCTCCAGGGCATAGGCGGCGAGTTCGTCATCTTCGAGCAGTTCGCCTGCGGCCAGCGTGACAAAACTCCCCTGCACAGCAATGTTGGTGTAATAAGGAGTAACATTCCGCCGACGAATGGCATATGCCGCTTGCCGGATCGCCTCACGCATGCGCTTGGCCAGTTCAGCCGGCAGCTTCTGTTCATGCCTGAACAATGTGACTAACAGTAGCGCGCCATTGAAGTCTGCCCAGTTCAGGTCACCGGCAGACATCTTCGCCAGCGGCTCTTCCAGATAGTAAGGCCAGATGCCGTACCACCGGCTTTTAGGATCGGTCTCCTGCAACCTCAGATCGCGATCAAGTATGCTCAGGGCTTGCTCGCGCCGCGCGGCCTCTCCAGATTCGAGCAACATCAGGGCATATTCGAAAGAGTCGCGCGTGGGATGCACCACCATGTTGCGCAAGCTTGACTGGTAATTGTACTCGGGGCCGCGATGCGCTGATAGCAGGGAAACTTTGGGATCATATTCGCGGTCCCAGTGGGCGAGAATGCCTTCCAGCACAGCGCGGTCCCATGCGGGCGTCCAGCCGCCCGATCCTCGAGGTTGCGGCGGCTCGCACCAGGCGACACTGCCCAGGAGCGGCGCCGCACAAAGACCATAGCCGATGGTCTTAATAGCGTGGCGTCGCGTGATCTTCATTTTTTCTCATTATAGGATATTGACGTTGATGTTGATGGTCGGGCCGCCCTCTTTATCGCAACTTCCGCGGGTGCTCCCCGTGTTTGAATGCATCGAGAAAAAACTTTGGAGACCCGGGCCTTGCCGCTGCCGACCTTGCCAACAAATCTACCTGAGCCAGGTGCAGTTCCGTAAGATATTCAAGCGCATCACCGGCACGAACCGGTCTGCTCTGCCGTGTGCTGGCTGCGATATTTGTTTGTCCATGCTTGCGGTAGACAACCCGAAACATTATCGCGGTGAACGTATGGGAATTCGGCCTGACGTTATGCCATAACGCGACATCATCGAAAGTGCACCTTCGCCTCAACTGACATTCCTTGACGCAGCAGGTGATTCGCATTCTCACCTGGATCGAGCACAATCCTGACCGGCACGCGCTGCACGACCTTCACATAATTTCCGGTAGCGTTCTCCGGCGGCAGCAAGCTGAAGCGCGATCCGGTGGCGCCGCCCATCGCGTCCACGTGGCCGCGATAGTCGGTGTCGAAGGAGTCCAGGTGAATCGTAACCGGCTGGCCGGGACGCATCTTTTTTAACTGTGTCTCTTTGAAGTTGGCGGTGATCCAGACATCATCCACCGGTACGATGGTGAGAAGCTGCTGTCCCGGCTGCACACGCTGGCCTATCTCTACGGATTTGCGTCCAACGATGCCGCTGACCGGAGCAATGATCTTTGTATAACTAAGGTTGAGTTCCGCGGTGGCGAGCTGCGCTTTGGCCCGGTCGGCGTCAGAGGTCGCGGCTTCGGCTTTGGATTGCGATGAAGCAATCTGCTCGGGAGCAGACTGCGCCGCCAGAAGATCGGCCTTGCGTTGCTCCAGGCGGCTCTCAGCCTGGTCAACGCCTTGCTGCGCGGCTGCGTAGTCGGCGCGCGCGACATTGACCGCATCATGGTCGGTTGCTGATTGAGTAGCGATGCGGTCATATTCCGACTGGGAAATCTCGTGCTTTGCCAGCAGACGCTCGTAGCGTTGCCGGTCGGCTTCGGCGCGAATATAGTTGGCCTCGGCTTGTGAGACCCGCGCCTGGGCGGCATCGAGCACCGCTTTTTCTGAGGCAATGGAGTCGGCCGCTTCATTTACCGCCGCCCGCGCCACCCGCAATCTGCCGTTGCTGCTGGAGGAGGTCACCACAATGTCCTGCTTGGCCGAGGCCGCGCCGGCTTGAAGGCGCTGATATTCGGCTTGAGCGCGGTCTCGATCGGCTTCGAAATCGGCAGGATCGATCTCTGCCAATACCGTCCCGGCGGTTACGTAGTGATCGTCAACAACATCAGGATTCACATGGATGATGGTGCCGCTGATGCGCGCACTGATGGGATCGAGATGACCATCTACCTGGGCATCATCTGTGGATTCATAAGAGTTCAGGTAGATTCCCAAGGTCACCACGCCCGCGACCACGACGAGAACCACCAGCCCGGCGAGCAACGGATGCTGTTTCACAGCTCTGATAAGTTTTAGACGCTTCTGAGGAACTTCCTCAGGTTGCAGTGCCGCCGGCTTCGGCGCCGTCGCTCTAGGCGGCATAGACGTAACACTGTGGTCGCCATCTTCACGGTCATGAATTTTGGTTTCGGGTTCAAGGGTTTGAATAGCCATGGTTATTTGCCTCCTAGATATTGAGGTGCATCTTTTTGTGCCGTACCCAGCGCACGCAGCACTGCCAGCTTGGCCAGGTTGTGGGCGAAAAGGCTGGAAATGTAATTCTCGTTTGCGGCCACTAGGTCTTGTTGGGCCTGTACGACTTCGAGGTTGTTGGTGACTCCATTGGCGAAGCGATCGCGGGCCTGCTCCAGTGTTTTCTGGGCGAGTTGATTGTTGTTTTCGGCAACGTGGATAGCGTTGTCTGCCGCGCCTAAATCAATAAAGGCGTTGCGCACCTCGTAGTCCACGCGGCCCACCAGGTCGGAATACTCGGACCGTTTGCGATCAAGCTCAGCGGAGCTTTCCTGAATCTCGGAACGAATCCTGCCGCCTGTGAAGATAGGCAGCGAAACCGTTGCTGCTACCGTGTAGGTCGTATCCGAGTGGCGCAGCGTGGTTCCAATGGCGCCGTAGTATCCGTTGACGCTGATCGCAGGAAGACGTTGCAACTGAGCTGCGGTCTTATCCAACGCGGCCGCTTGCGTAGCCGCCTGCGCGCTCTTAAGATCGGCTCGGCCTTGTTCAGCCTGCTTCAGCGCTGTTCCCAAATCGGGACCGTTCCATGGGCGATAGGGCGCATCTGTCGTAAGGTTGAACTGTTGCCCCTCGGGCAATCCGATCAGTCGCGCGAGGGTCAGTTTGTCTTTTTCCCAATTGGCTTCAGAGACCGTGACCCTCTGTTCATTGGTCTGGCGTTGCACCGTAGCCCGAAAGCCGTCAATCTCGGGCGATAGCCCCGAGCGCACCTGATTGGCAGTCTGGTCTTCAAGCGCACGCGCAACTTCAAGCTGCGCTTTGGCGGTTTCGAGTCGCGCCTGGCTGGCAATCACCTGCAAATAGGCTGTGCCCACGGCCAGCACTACGACATCGCGCGCGTCCGCGAGGGAGTAGCTGACGGCCTCGGCATTGCGACGGGCAGCGCGCAGACGATAAGCAGTATCGAGCGCCAGGCTGTTCTCAGAGAACGTCACATAACTTTCCTGGTAGCTGAATTTTCCGGTCGAAGCCGGAATGCCGGGAATTTTCAATCCGATCGCCACGCGGTTCAATTGATCAAGGTTCTGCCGCAACAGGGCTGAGACGTTTGGCAGCAGCGCAGAAAGAGCGCGCAGGCGCTGGGCTTGCGCCTGCCGCAGGGAAGTCTGATTTTCAACTATGCCGAGGTTCGACCGCACTCCGCGCTCGATGGCTTCTTGCAGTGATAGATCAATTGGGGTTGACGTGGCCTGTCCGCTGGGTACGCTGCCCAGAAAAGGGTTCTGCTGTTGTCCCGCCAGAGAGCTGGGAGTATTGCTGTTGGCAACAGGGTTGATGGTGCGCGGCGTCGAGATGCTGCCCAGCTCAAATGACGGAGAACTCTGTTGCGCCACCGCTAGAATCGGCAGGCCCAACACAAGAACGATTTGATATAAGCACTTCAAAGATTTTTCCTTTCTCCCCGGCGATTAGTGCCCTGCCGGCCCACCGCTGCGGAATGGTTTGATCATCAGCGCCAAAGGCACGCCAACCAGCGCAATCATTCCCAACAGCCAAAAACAATCCAGCGATCCCAGCATGGCGGCATTCTTCTCTGCGATTGCAGATATGAATCCATATGCTCGCTGCGTAGCATCGGCGGTGCTTGCTCCCATGCTGGTGAAATACTGCGTCAATGAATCCAGCGTCTGGCGAAAGACGCTATCGGAAGGCGTGAGATGCTGCGCCATCACGCTGTGGTGAAATTGTGTGCGCCGTTCCAACATGGTGGTTACGAAGGCCACGCCAAAGCTCCCGCCAAGATTGCGAAAAAGGTTGGTGATGCTGGAAGCCTTGTTGTTCTTCGCTAAAGGTATGTAGGAATAGGCAAGCTGGCTGACCGGAACAAATAGAAATGCCAGACCCAATCCCTGGTATGCCCGGGCCAAGGCAAATGATTTGTAGTCTGCGCCCGGTTCGAACGAGGCGAAGTGCCACATGGCCAGGGCCACGATCAGGAACGAGGCAAAGATCATCTTGCGCGCTCCGAACTTGGGCAGAAGCTTCACGACCACAGGCGCCAGCGCTACGATCACAAATGCTCCCGGCCCGAGCACCAGGCCGGCGTCAGTTGCGCTGTAGCCATAAAGGCTTTGCAGCATTTGGGGAATCAGCACCGTGCTGCCGAAGATGCCGAACCCAAAAAGAAAATAGAAGATATTTGCCAGGGCAAAATTCCGGTCTTTGAACAACTTGATCTCCACGACGGGGTCGCGATGCCGCCACTCCCACAGGGCGGCAAATACAAGCGAGAGCACCGCTACTGTGAGGAAAACCATAATGAAGTGGCTCTCCAGCCAGTCTTCGCGCTGTCCTTTGTCCAGCACGATCTCCAGCGCTCCGAAGCCAAGCGCGATGAGAGCGATGCCCACGTAATCAATGGAAAGCCTCCCCTCGCGGCGCGCCGCTTTCACTTCTTCAACAAACTGCGGAGGATCGGAGACTAGCCGGCTGGTGAGCAGCAGGCTCATGATGCCAATTGGTATGTTGATGAAAAATACCCAACGCCAGTCGAGATGATCGGTAATCCATCCGCCCAGAGGTGGACCAATCACAGGCGCGGTCACAATTGCCATGCTGTACAAGGCGAATGCCCCGGCGCGCTTGGCAGGAGGAAATGTGTCTACCAGGATAGCTTGCTCCACCGGCGCCAATCCGCCTCCGCCAATTCCCTGAAGGACGCGGAAAAAGATAAGCAGGCCAAGACTGGGAGCAATTCCACAAAGAAGTGAACTGGCCGTAAACAGCACGACGCAGGTCATGTAGTAATTCTTGCGGCCAAAGACGCGGCTGAGCCATGCGCTTAACGGCAGCACCACCGCATTGGCCACCAGGTAGCTGGTAAGCACCCAGGTACTTTCGTCGTAACTCACCGCAAGTCCGCCGGCAATGTGGGGGAGGGCCACATTGGCAATGCTGGTGTCGAGCAACTCCATAAAGGTGGCTAGCGTTACCGTGATCGCGATCAGCCAGGGGTTGATGGCTGCGCGTTCCACCTTCTCTCTAGCCAACCGTCCAGCAACCGGCCCTGATAATACCTGCGTGCTCATTCCATTCTCCGCTTCTTTCTGTGTGTACGCCGTAAACCAGCAATGCGCATAAGATGCTTACACCGTAAACTCAGATACAAAATAAATGACACAAATTAAATCTATTTAAAATGACCTATTCGAACTGTTTGCTGAGGGTAACGATCACTTCCTGCTTGAGCCGCTCAGGATCAATGTACTGGCATGATTTGGGGGCGTTAATCAGTATCGAAGCCAGGCCGTGCATTCCGGTCCGTAGCATTTGAGCTGTTAGTTCGATATCGACTTCTATTCCTTTGGCTTCGGCGCACTCACGCACGCCCGTGCGCAAGCGGTCCATGGCGCGCTGGGCAATCGCGGCCTTGCGTTCTGCCGTCTGGCCCTGAGGCATGGCCGTCAGGAACGTTACTTTAAAGTGGTTAGGGTGGCTGATGTGAAAATCCACGATAAGGCGCATGCACTTGCGCAGCTTTTCCACGGGAGTGCCGGGCTGTTCCCTTCCCATGTCCAGCACCCTGAGCATTCCGTTGAAGGTCTCTTCACAAATGGAGATCAGCAGGTCCTCTTTGCTGGCAAAGTGGCGGTACATTGCCATGGGCGAACAACCAATCTCAGCGGCGATGCGCCGCATGGAGACGCTTTCATAACCTTCCCGCGCAAACAACTCGCGGGCGGTATTGCGGATTACATCGCGCAAAGTGGTGCGCGGGGATTGCGTGCGCCGGGTTCTGCGTCGTGTTTTGCTTGCCAAAACCATGTATTACACTGTAAGTGTACAGCGTAAACAAGATTTGTCAAGTGCGGCGGCGACCTTATCGAATCTTCTGGTAAACAATGACCTCCGGATTGCTCTCAGCTATTTGAAGCCAATCTGGATATTGTCGTTTAACGAGAGAGGAAAGAAATTGTGACTCGTATTCCGACGGAGCATCCGAAGGCCCAGCCCCCGGGAATACAAGCAGATATTGTGCATGAAAAACCGTCATCGTTTGCCGGACCTGCGCTTCCGTCCAGTTCACCATGCTGAATCTGTGTTCTACAAGAGAGACCGTGGGACGATGCAGCACATATCCTGTCGCCTGTCCCTCGGCCGCCACGATTGTGGTTCGTGAATCGAGATGGCTGTCGATCCAGTCGCCCAGGGGCATTCCCTGATCATCCGGTTGCGCGAGTTGCTGCCGAACGGTGGCTGCCGGGCTTGGCGGCAAGGCTGCAAACTGTGATCGGATGTTCGTAATCACGTAAGAAACCGTGAATACCGAAATGCTGAGCACAGCTATTTGTCGTTTGTTGCCGGCGAAAGAAACACTTTGACCTGCCCAAACAAAAAACCAGCTCATGAGCGCCAAAATTAAGGGCAGAACAGGAAAGAACATACGTGAGCCGAAGCTGATGGGGGTATGGAGTCCGGCGAAGAACATAAGCGCGCAGTAAACGCAAAGGAGACTCATTAATATGTACAGCGGTCGTGAAGCTGGCAGGCGTCTTCTCGCATTCAACAGAGCTGCTGCACTGAGCAAAATAACGGTACATCCGCCGATGATCGGAAGCCAGATATGGGTTCGCGCATCATCTCCAAAGATCAGCTTGATGAAAGCTCTCACACTGATCGACGCAGTTTCAAGCACCGGGCTCGAGAATGGCGTCGTATTTGAGCCTTGCCAGCTTGAGGTCAAGACGATGTTGCGCAGCAGTAGTGCGGCTATTATGCTGCCGCCCGCCAGCAGCGACGCATAAACGACAATCTTGCGTTTGACGTTCATGAACAGCAGGAGCAACGCATAGAGAAGAAAACCACAGAAGATGAAATATCCTGCATACCGGATCCAGGAGCTCAACCCAGATAAGACAAACGCCGAAATCAAGGTGGTGGGAACGGCGTCGTGCCGTCGCAGGCTCTGGTCCGATACTAAAAGCAGCAGAATGGCCGCGGTAACTGCTGCCGTAAACAATGATTCCGACGCCAAAGTACGAGAGTAGGCAGCAGCGTAAGAACTGGCGATCCACAGGAAAACCGGGAATCGGGTAGCGTTCACACTGCATCCGATTACAGGACACAGCCTGCAGAGAAACAGTGCCACCAATACTGCTCCCAGAACCGAGACTATTTCCGCAGCAAGCTCGCGGCCAGGTCCGAGTCTCGAGACTAAGTAGATAACCGCCGAGTAGCCGGGTGGAAGCCAGGTTTCAGGCGCCGGGATTTCTGCATGCGCCCGCTCAGTATCGAAATGAACCAGTGAGGTAGCAACTTGCCCGGTGGTGGAAATATTCTCGGCAATGCTGACATATTGATAGCCATCGTTGCAGTCGATTGCCCCGAAATGTATCGCAACTCCGGCAAAGACCAGAACGGCGAGAGTTGTCCAGAGCACTGCCTCACGAATCGACATGACCAGCGCTTCCGGGTAGACAGCCCGTCGAGGCTCAAATAACACCTGCTCTGTTCTGACAGTTGACATGATCCATCTCACCCACTAGCTCTTCCTTTTTTGTTAAGGGCGAAGTAGTAACCCGCGCCAACCCAATCGTTCTCCAGTACGGATTAAGCGTTTATGTATGAATGACGATCCATACGCCAGGGGAAGCAGGACCAAATTTCAGGGGTGAGATGCCGTTGCTTGTTGCGGGTTGTCCTGTAAGCCATACAGCCGAGACCAGCGACTCATGTTGACGTAAGGTGTCTTATGCAGCTTTGCAGCCGAGCCGATTTCTCCGCTCTCCCGCCGCCGCTGCTGTTGGACTGGTCCCGAGTATAGATCGCGAACGTCGAAGGAACGGTTTGCATTGCGCGCCGATGGCAACGTCGGCGAACTGCTTACCTGCCGTGGATCATGGGGATTCTTTGTGACACAACCGCTACAGTGAACTAATGGCAGACCAATGTCAATACAACGCAAGAACGAAGGCGGTTGCTCAACTGCGGGATCGGGCTGCGAATAAATCCTCCCCCTGTGCCGTTGCCGCTTGCGCCAGTGGAGCCGTGTTGTCCTGTATCTTGCCCACCGGATACACCCAGTCCGCCTGCGCCTCCAGCAACGTGGTTGGAGGCCACAGCCTGAGTTGATATTCGACGAGCGCGCCGCCAATAGAAGTGGCGCCCGAAATCCGTCCGCGTGCATAGCAAAATAGAATCTGCCTGGCGCAGGCAATCCGCAAACAACGACTGATTGCCAACTGCAAAGAGAACGGTACAAGCAACTCTGCGGCCCTCGCGGGATCGTCTATCCAAAGTAAAAATCTACCACCGGTGTGCTCCAAGCTGCGTATTTGCTGGCGCAAATGCAACCCAACTGGCATTTGCGCCGTTCGATGCCGACTTCGATCTTGCCATGCGCGGCTGCCTCCTTAAGCCGCGCCTCCGCGTGGGCATAGGCGTTCACACCTGAATGCAGCTGTCTTCGTGGGTCATCCAGAATGATTCGCGCCCGCCTGTTCGGGAAATCGAGCCTTCCCGTGGGGGTTTGAATCGCGGGCATCTTATGGAGATCGTCGGGACTGAGATTTTGCGCCACTTCTTCTGGGTTCTGAAACCATCGTGCACTCTCGGGCTCGGTGTCATACCAGTAGGCCGGACTTCTTTTGGTCACGCGGACTTCGGCTCCTGGAGGCAATCGAAGAAGGACATCCAGGTCCAAAATAAATAAAACAGGTCCGAATAAGTTTGGGGCTTTGGTTCGCCCTTGCCGCTCGTGGATGTCAACATGGGGAACAAAGATCATTCGCCAAGTGCCATATTTCTTGTCGAGTTCGTCACTAGGCTGCGCGGACTGTTGCAGCTTGTGCTCTTCGGCAAATCCCCGAGATAGTATCCCGCCCTGCTGCAGATAAGTACAACTGGTGATCACCGAATTTGCGTGGTGAAGATGCGTCACTCCGATATTTTTCAATACGTCGTAGATGTCCTTTCCTTGCAACAAGAACCCCCTTTTTCACGCCTGCTGCCAAAACTTGACCAAAAACTGCTGCAGCTAATGTTACAACGTGGGGGGAGCATTCGACGTCTTCATAATGACGGGCGCCAGCTGGAACTGCCGATGATCGGCTTGGAAAGCCAACGTCGGAACTGGACAAATCGCTCGTAAGAAGCACGTCTTCTATTGAGAATGTTGAATTGATCAGTCCTCGTATCGCCGCCAGGAAAACTTGTGAGGAGCATCGGCTATTCTCTTCTCTGGTTCTCTGGCGCGAATCTACTTCGAGAAAGGGGCGCTGGGTAAGAGCGGCCGACGAACCCAATGTCCACTTCCGGTTTGTCGACGACTCACCCAGAAACCTTGCTTCGCTTCCCACAAGCGGGAGTGTCAGGACTGATCCGGCGTTCAACTTCAGAATTGCCCGTCACTCGGGCCAAGACAACCGGGACGCGTGCTCACACAGCCTGGTGATGGTCATCACTGCTGCAACCCGTACTCCGCAGTAGACGATGTCCGCGAATTTTTCCCAAAGGTATTGTCATGCCATCTCGAAGCTGGCATTTCGCAGCGCTTAACGAAAACAGTGACCCTGGAACACAGACAGCAGTTTAGAAAAAGATTTACGGCACACTTTACGGCACACCGTAAAAACATCAACTTGATAAGTTATTGAAAAGTATGGTGAGCGCGGAAGGAATCGAACCTTCAACCTGCTGATTAAGAGTCAGACGCTTTGCATCCCTGCATCTTCAACAGAAAACAATCAACTTATTTCCACTATTGCGCGCACAGAGGAAAGTCCGTAAACGTATGAAAACGTTGGAAACGAATAGCGACGTACAGCCCCATTTACAGCCACACCCACGTTGCTCAGATCATGTACCTTTCTGGGACCTTGATAACTAGCCTCAGCCAGCTAAATTCATTTGCCATACGATGCGTGGCCGACCTGGGTGCACCCAGGAATTCCCCGATATGCTGATCCAAAGTCAGTAATAGAAGAACCGGTTTATCCTGGGCTTTATAGATATATGTTGATGACTTGCCTTCAACTCAGCCCGCACGGGAGCGTTTTACGAAAGCATTAAAAAGGCTCTCTTTGGAGCGGCGGTTCTTGCTTGCATTCGATCCCGCCTTCACTATGGCGGTCCAGTGTGGCGCCTCCAATTCTTTGAGTTAATGCGACCCTTTCTAGACAGATGACAGTCCATAGAACTCGGACAGAACATTCCTAACTTTCTGGGCCTTGAATATCTGTTCGCAAGGCGCCAATGACACCAAGTCATGCCGGTTTATTCTCAAGTGAATCTTTGAATTGTGGGGCCCGAGCGGCTTAAAAGATGGATACAACTTTCCGCTTTCAAGTACTTGAAGACTTTCGCTGATTGCCTCAGCGTATATAGTTTTGATGGGCTGGGATTCTAGCCTAATCTTTCACTGCAAACAAGTAATTTGTTGCAAGTTGGTCGCGTTGCCCATTCCTATTTCGGAACTAAGCTCCAAAACTGCAACGATTGTACACCGAGGGTGCCTCCTTTGATGTTTGAACAATAATTGCTATCTCAGTTCTCCCTGACGTTCTGCAAACGCGCAGCCGTTCTCGATACTGCCTCTCTCATACCCCTGTTTAGCAACATTCCAAGGCAGCGGATATCGCCGCTGAAACAGATTTGACTTCTAAAC
>DASREY010000210.1:0-25606 GCA_035651775.1 Terriglobales bacterium | reverse complement strand
ATCCCATGCCAGATGGGTCGCTATTCCTGTCAGGATGGAGACGACAATCAGCGCGAACCTTGCCCCACCCGCAAAACGGAATTCATTAATGTGATTGATAAGTCTGCGCTCGACGTTATCGGGAAAGAGCCCAGCCAAAGGCACTTTGACGAAAGCATGAAAGAGCGCGAGTGTCACGATTGCGAGAGGCAGGGTCAGGACGAACGTGCCCTGCAGTGTATGGCCATATCCATCATCCGGAGAAAGGCGGAGAAAATACTCAAAGTCCGGCGCAAGAGTGCCGATGACTAGCGCCGATGTAACCAGCTTCAATCGGCGCAACGGCAACGCGGCGGCGGCATGGGAAAGAGTGAAGGGCATCCCCAAGATTATGACTCAAGCCCAGAGTTCAACAGCTCCGTAACGATCTGCTTGTAGATACCACTAATTACCGATGCTCACTCAATAGCAGGCGTGAATTACGAGGCTTGGTAGTAGTTGTGCCTACTCAGCTACATTAAGCCTCTTACGCTGCAAGAACTTCTGTGTTCATCCGCTGAAAGACAGGCAACATGAATTTTTCAAGGCTATTGGTTCGTTCCAGTCCTTCATTTTTCATCGTGGTGTTTTTTCTGTTTTTGGCTGGTGTTGCCGTGGCCCAGAACCCGGATGGCGCCCTTGCCGGCACTATTCGCGACAGCAGCGGCGCCCGCGTGGCCGGCGCCCAGGTTTCTCTCGTAGGTTCCGGCCCCGAGTTGAGCCGAAGCACAACCAGCAACGGCCTGGGAGAGTTTCGGTTGGAGGCGCTTCGTCCCGGCAATTATGAGATTGAAGTCACCGCGGCGCACTTTGCCAGAACTCATTCCTCGATAAAGATTGCCGTGGGGTCGGTTGCCACCGTGGCCATGACCATGAAGCCGGAGGTCGCCCAGCAAAGCGTGCAGGTTGAGGGACGCGGAGAATCCGTTACCAGCCAGACCATTGACACCACCAGCAGCGTCGAGCAAAGTGTGGTTACCGCCAAGGACCTGGCGTCGCTGCCCCTGGCCAGCCGCAGCTTTGCCAACATCGCTTACCTTAGCCCGATGACCGAACCGGTAGAGCCCTCTGACCCGACCAAGGCACGCATCACGGCAGTCTCATTCGGCGGCAGCTCGGGATTGAACGTGGACCTCTCGGTGGATGGCGGGGACAACAACGACGATTACATCGGCGGCTTTCTGCAAAATTATTCCCCTGATGCAGTGCAGGAGTTCGCCATCCGCACAGCGCAATATGATGCCGACACCTCGCGCACCAACGGAGGCTCCATCATCATCTCCACCCGGCGCGGCGCGGATCACTGGCACAGCGACCTGGCCGGTTATTTCCGCGAACAGGCACTCAATGCACGCAACCGGTTGGATAATCCTGAACCCAATCCCAAGCAACCCTTCTCGCGACAGAATGGAGTCGCCACCCTGGGTGGGCCGCTGGTAAAAAATAAATTCTGGCTCTTTTCTTCGCTCGAATATGTGCAGGAAGATGCCAGCATCGCTTACAGCAACACCACACAAAACGAATTCCAGGCATTGGCACAGTTGGCGGCACTGGGACAGATTCCGAATGTTCCCGCCATCAATGTCCCCAGCTCGGTGGACGTGCCCTTCAAAGACTTTCTGCACGATACGCGCCTGGATTGGGCGCAATCGGCGCGTTCGCAATGGTTCCTGCGGGGGGCTTTGGATTGGAGCCGCACGAAAAACGACTTGATCCAGCAGGCCACGCTGCCTTCAGCCGGCGCTCTTACGAATTCGGATTACTGGAGCGTGCTGATCAATAATCAATTTCAGTTCACACCCACCTGGTTGGGCTCGTTCACTTTTCAGACCAACAGCTTTCACCATACCAAGCAGCGCAATTCAAATCTCGGTTTCGCGCTGGCGTTTCCCTTCAGCGCCAACTTTCATACCATTTCGGGATTTGAGACTTTTGGGGACAACCAGTTTGCAACTCCCATTACCGCGTTCCCAATTCAGCGCGATCAGCAGAAATATCAGTTCCGTTATGATGTTGCGCATACGACCGGAACACATTCGATCAAGTTCGGCATTAACTTCATTCACGAGCCGGTATTAAGCGGGCGCATTGCCGATAGTCGGGAACGGCTGATCCAGTTTTTGGGGATGAATCCCAGCGAGCTGGTGAGCAGCGGAGAAAGCCTGGCGCCATTCTTTACCTGTGATCCTACGGTTGCGGTTCCCGACCCGGCGGCTTGTCCGGTGGATAGCTTGGGAAATCCACTTGCGAATATTACCGACACAACGGGGGGCAACGGTCACTTTAAGCAAAGCATTCAGCGCATTGGTCTCTATGCGCAGGATTCCTGGCGCGTCACGCCCAGCTTTACCGTGAACTACGGCCTGCGTTATGACACCAGCTTTGGCCTTTTTAGCTCCAACGGGACAGACCAGTCGCAAAATCCCGCCCTGGCGCTTCTGCGGGTTCCCGGGGCTCCGTTGCCTTTCGCGATTCCGCATGACTATCGCAAAGCCTTTGCTCCGCGATTGGGCATCGCCTATGCTCCCGGCGGATCGGCAAACACCGTGATTCGCGCCGGTGTGGGTATGTACTACAACGATCTGGCGCAAAACGGCTGGATCGACGCCCTGCGCGCAGCGGATACGAATCTTCATCCCGGCGATCAGGCTGCGCTGATTGATCCGAAGTATCGCACTCCTTACGCCCTGCAAGCCAGCGCCGGGGTGGAACACACATTCAATCGCGCCTGGGGCATAGACGTTCATTATGAGCACCAGCAAGGCGTGCATCAGTACCGCCGGTACGAATATGTATCAGGTATCACGCTGCCTGCCGCCATACCCAACAACATTTCGGTTTTCCGCACCGACAATCGCTCGCGCTACGATGGCGTCTCTTTCGTCGTTCAACACAACTCCCGCTGGCTGAATATGACGGCGCACTACACACTGGCCAACGCTACTACCTGGGGAGCGACCGTAGGCGAGTTGTTCGACTATGTCAACGGCGTGAGCGATGTACGCAATCCCTTTGGACCGGGGGACCATGGCCCCTCGGGCGAGGACGTACGCCACCGCTTTGTGATCGCGGCGACCGCCCACCTGCCCTGGAAATTTGAGGTCTCGACACTTTCCCAATTTGAGAGCGCACGTCCCTTTACTATGGCGGATTCAGCTGACGATTTGAACGGCGACGGCGTGTTCAGCAATGACCGCGTGATTGTAAACGGTGTGCAGACCACGCTCGACCAGTTCCGGGGCACGCCCTTCGCGCAGGTGGATATGCGCGTCAGCCGCGCATTTAAGATTGGGGAGCAAGGCTCTATCAGCCCCTTCGCCGAATTTTTCAATCTTTTGAACCGGCAAAATCCCGGCAACAACTATGTGGGAGACGTTGCTGGATTGCCCGTCCCGGTCAACGATACCGCCAATGTGACTGCACTGTGCCTCAACGCCGCCTGCACCGTGACCAAACCTGTGCGAAGCATCAAAGACCTGCGCGTTCCCGCGGGCGCTTTGGGAGACTTCTTTGGCCCCGGGACGACGGTAGGAATTCCGTTTGCGGCACAGTTGGGGGTGAGGTTCAGATTTTGAAGTACAGTTCTCGGTTCTCGGTTCTCAGTTCTCGGTTGTCCACGCCTGCAGTACGGTGGATCGCACATCCTTCTCAGATTCTTCGCTACGCCTCAGAATGATATCTTGCAGAATGTCTGCTTTTTCCAGACATGCGTACATCCTCGATTTGAGTTCGGATTTCGAGAAGAGGCTTTTAGCCTGCCCTCCTTGACTTCACGCAGTTTTAATTTCCCGCATCTCTGCTTCTCCTTTATACTCTAATTAAGTACTTACTTAAATATGCCCAAAGCGGCGCCAATGCGGACATCTGAAAAAGCCTCGAACGCCAGGCCAGCCATCCTCGCGGCGGCTATTGAGGAATTTGCCGAACGGGGTTTTGCCGGCGCCCGCATGGATTCCATCGCGAAAGCTGCGGGGGTCAACATTGCGCTGCTTTTTTATTACTTCAAGAGCAAAGACCTTCTCTACAAGGCGGCGCTGGAAGAAATTCTTTCCAGCTGGAGCTCCCGGGTGCTTACCACGCTCGAAGCTTCACAATCGCTGTGGGACAAGCTTCTGGCTTACGTGAACACTTATTTTGAGTTCGCGCTGCATGAGTCACCCTCCTGGTTACGGCTGGTTCACCAGGAAGTCTTGCGCCAGGGCCGGTGCAGTTCCCCACATTTGGTCAAGCTGGCGCAAAAATACATCAAACCGGTGCATCTTGCGCTGCGCAAGATTGTGCGGGAAGGAATTGAAGCCGGAGACTTTCATGCGCTCGATCCCGAACATTTCGTGTACTCCATGAACGGGATGATGAATTCTTATTTCGTCAGCAGTTCCGTGATACGAATTTTGAGCAGCCAGGATCCCTGGAGCAAGAAAGGAATCGAAATCCGGCGTCGCGAAGTCACAAAACTCATCCAACTAGCATTACTGAAGCCGGTTGTCGAAGCCGAACGCCAATCCAGGTGAGCAATGATGGTGAACAGACACATCCTACAACGAGAAGGCAGCAAGATCGCGGTTGCCGTTGCCATGGTGCTTCTGGCTCCGGCTTGCGTCCGGGGGCAAATCACAACGGACCCCCTGAGATCCGTTACAGCCCAGATTCCGCCGGTTTATACCGGCAGCGTTCCCAGCGGCAAGGCAACGAATACCGTGCTGGAACTGCCGCTGCGTGACGCCATCGAGTCGGGGCTGAAACAAAATCTGGGATTGGTCGAGGGAACGCAGGATATCCGCACTGCCCAGGCGGCGCGCTTGCGCGCTTTGAGCAAACTGCTGCCTGACGTCACGGCGCGCATCTCGGAATCTGTGCAACAGAACAACCTGGCCGCCTTTGGTTTGCCCCCTATTCCCGGCGTTCCCGCCATTGTGGGGCCATTCAGCTTGAGCGATGCCCGCGCCTCGCTTTCCCAATCGCTGGTGGACCTTTCTTTATGGGACAAAGAAAAATCGGCGTCGCTCGACTCCCAGGCGGCCAGGCTTTCTTACTCTGACGCGAGAGAGATTGTTGTTGTAGCTGTTGCCGATCTTTATTTGCAGGCGGTTGCTTCGTTGGCACGCGTGGATGCTGCGCAGAGCCAGCTCACGACGGCGCAAACCAGTTACGACCAGGCATTGAACATGCGCAAGGCCGGCCTGGTGGCGGGCATTGACGCGTTGCGGGCGCAGGTGGAGATGCAATCCCGGCAGCAGCAGCTTCTTTTCGCAAAAAACCAGTTTGCCAAAGACAAGCTCGACCTGGCGCGCGCCATTGGCCTGCCCAGCGGCCAGGAATTTAACCTCGCTGACAAAATGCCCTATGCTCCCGCGCCGGTGGTGACTCTCGACAAAGCCCTGGCAGATGCGTATCTGCATCGCGCCGATTTTCTGCGAGCGCAAGCATTGCTGCGCTCGGCTGAAGCCAATCGCCGCGCTGCCAGCGCGGAATATCTTCCCACCTTGGGAGTTGACGGCAACTATGGCGATATTGGGCGCACCTTCGGGCACTCGCACGGGACTTTCAGCACCGCTGTCGGACTGAACATCCCTATTTTCCAGGGCGGCAAAGTGCGCGCCGACACCTTGCAGGCAGATGCACTGCTGCAGCAGCGCCGTGCCGAACTGGAAGATACGCGCGCAAGAATCGATTCCGAAGTGCGCAAGGCGTTTCTTGACGTGCAGTCTGCTGCCGACCAGGTGGAGGTCACCAGCAAAGAGGTTGAACTGGCGACAGAAACCCTGGGCCAGGCGCGCGACCGTTTTGCCGCAGGGGTGACCAACAATCTGGAAGTGGTGCAGGCACAAGAGGCGCTGGCCAATGCCAATGAAACTTACATCAGCAGCGTGTATGCCCACAATATCGCGAAGGCATCGCTGGCCAAGGCGGTGGGATTGGCGGAAATATCGATCAAAGAATTTCTAGCGGAGAAGCACTGATGGCAGAACTCGATTTAAAACCGGAAGTTGACGAGATTGCCGAAGAAAGAGTGGATGACACTCCTCTGGAGCAGCCTGTCATAGGAAAAAAATCGTTCCTTGCGCAATATCCCAAGGCGAAGTGGATTATTCTCGCCGTGGCGATCGTGCTGCTGGTGGGCGGCGTTGCTTTCTGGATGTATTACCACACGCGCGAATCGACGGACGACGCCCAGATTGAAGGCTATGTTCTCCCCATTGCGCCTCGCGTAGGTGGAACGGTGGCCAGCGTTAATGTGAACGACAACCAGCCGGTCAAGGCGGGAGCCGTGCTGGTACAGCTTGACCAGCGCGATTACCAGGTGGCGCTGCAAAGAGCGGAAGGCGACCTGGCCGATGCCCAAGGCACGGCAGAGGCGGCCCGCACCGGCGTGCCTATCTCCTCAGCCACCTACACCGGCCAGCTTTCTTTTGCCCAAGCCAATTTAGTGGCGGCACAGAAAGAAGTGGATAGCGCCGAGGCCAACCTGCGCCAGGCGACCGTCAATTACAACAAAACAGCCGATGATTTAAAGCGTTACCAGCAGCTCGTTGGCCGGGACGAAATATCGCAGCAACAGTATGATGCCGCAGTCACGACAGAGCGATCGGCCCGCGCCGCAGTAGATGTTGCCAAGGCGGGAGTCGCGGCAGCGCAAAGCCACGTGCAGCAGGCACAGGCTCAGGTGAGGGAGGCCAGCACGGCACCCGCTCAGGTATTTGCTTCCAGGGCTCGCGCCGGCAGCGCAGAAGGGCTGGTGCAAACTCGCGCGGCGGTCGTGGAGCAGGCCAAACTCAACCTGGAATACACCACAGTACACGCTCCCGTAGATGGTGTAGTCACCCACAAGCAGGTGCAATTGGGGCAAGTAGTCCAGGCAGGGGAGCCGATGATGGCGCTGGTGCCGCTGGAAGATATTTGGGTAGTTGCCAACTATAAAGAAGACCAGATCAGGAACATGCGGGTGGGCCAGCCGGCAATTATTCACGTAGACGCCTATAACCGGGACTACGACGGTCATGTGGATAGCTTCGGCGCAGCGACCGCATCAAAAACCAGTTTGCTGCCGCCGGAAAATGCCACCGGCAATTACGTAAAAGTGGTGCAGAGGATTCCTGTAAAGATCCTCTTCGAAAAAGGACAGGACCCACAACACTTGCTGCGGCCGGGAATGTCGGTTGTGCCTACAGTGCTGACCAACAGGTAAAAGGCCTATGAGCTTTCAGGGTTTACATATGGCACACCATGAATCCTCGTCACAATAGGGATTCCGACACTTTCGTGTCGGAATGACAAGAAATTGAGTTACTCCGGAAGCTGTAAACTCGCGCCCTGATACAAGTCTTGAATGCGCAAGAACTTTTGCCAGGACCATGACACCAATTAATCCCCAGAATCCGAAGGCTGGCGTCCCGCTGATCAATCCGTGGATCATTGCCATCACGGTGATGACGAGCACATTCATGGAGGTGCTCGATACCACGGTGGTGAATGTCTCACTGCCACATATTGCCGGGTCGCTGTCTTCCACGCCCGACGAGGCTACATGGGCATTGACGTCATACCTGGTAGCCAACGCAATCATTCTTCCCATGACGGGATGGCTGGCCAACTTCTTCGGACGCAAGCGCCTGCTCATGGCTTCGGTGGCCGGATTCACGATTTCGTCGTTCATGTGCGGTTTTGCCCCCAACCTGCCCTTCCTTATTTTCTTTCGGATCATCCAGGGCGCAACCGGGGGCGGCTTGCAGCCACTCTCGCAGGCGATTCTGCTGGAGGTATTTCCTCCCAAAGATCGCGGCAAGGCGATGGCCTTTTGGGCTTTGGGCATTGTGGTCGCACCTATGCTGGGGCCGGTTCTGGGCGGATGGCTGACCGATAGCTACAGTTGGCGATGGGTTTTTTATATCAACGTGCCGATTGGGATTCTCTCACTGATCCTGACTTATATTTTTGTCTTTGACCCGGCATATATCAAGCGCGCCACGGCCGCCATTGACTACTGGGGCATGGGACTGCTGGCGGTTGGCATTGGCGCGCTGCAGATCATGCTGGATAAAGGCCAGGAGGACAACTGGTTTTCCTCTCGTTTCATTACCACCCTCGCGGTTCTGGCCATAGGAGGACTCGCGCTCTTTGTGGTGCGGGAGTTGCTGACGGAGCATCCCGTCGTGGATCTGCACGTCTTCAAGAACCGCAGCTACGCCACCGGCGTGTTCCTGATGACCGTTTTGGGATTTGTGATGTACGGAAGCACGACGCTGGTTCCGCTGCTGCTGCAGACGTTGCTGGGATATCCAGCGCTGCAGGCAGGCGTAGCCATGCTGCCGCGCGGACTGGGCTCATTTGTCATGATGCCTGTGGTGGGCTTCCTGATGAGCAAGATCGAAGCGCGCCGCCTGCTGGGGGGCGGCATTCTGGTGGCAACATTCAGCTTCTGGAAATTTGCGCATCTCAGCCTGGATGTGGGCTACTGGAACTTCTTTTGGCCGCTTATCGTCCAGGGCTCTGCCATGGGCTTTCTATTTGTGCCCCTTACCACCATTACGAACGACCAGATTCCCAAGGAGCAGATCGGCAATGCCACCAGTCTGTTCAACCTCATGCGCAACATCGGGGCCAGCATAGGAATTGCCATGGTCGTCACCATCCAGAACCGCCATGAGCAGATGCATACCGCCGACCTGAGCCGGCATGTGAGCATCTACGACCTGCTGACGCGCACCACGCTGAATAAGATTGTTGCCATGCTGATGGCCGGCGGCGGAAGCGATCGGGTTTCAGCAACCCATCAGGCCTATTCCGTCTTATTCAATATGATCACCAAGCAGGCCGCCATCATGTCGTACAACGACGTCTTCGCCCTCCTGAGCATCACCTTCGCGGCCATGTTCCCCCTGATTTTCCTGATGCAAAAACCCAAACATGTGCAGGGCGGAGAAGTGGCCGTGCATTAGAGAGCAGCTCTCAGTTGCCGGTAGCCAGTCTTCTAGGGCGATTCCAGTTATGGCGATTCCAGTGCCGTAACTTGTTGAGAACCTGATGGGCTATTCAGCGATTTGCTAATGTGGCGATGTCCCCGAGGCCGAGCAGTTTCCGGTCGGCTGCAACCAAGGTGAGTTCCCGCCTCTGAATCGCCTGGGGCCATAATGCGTCACTCCTTTGTGGGTTACTCGCCGTTCACCTGTCCCAGAAAATCGAGTTCCCACACGGATTCTTCAACCCTGGGGTCGCACAGACAACACATACTGGAATTACTCTAAAAAACAGTTCCAGGAAGGGCCTTCCAGCATGGCGCCAATTCGTCGTCAGCCGAACGGCATCCATGCCGGAAGGTGGAGGAGAAGATAGACAAATGCTACTTTGTGGAACAACTAAGAATGTCCTTAGGTTCCGCATTAAAGAACCAGCCCGACAGGCTTTTATTCCAGCCTTATAAGTAGCCGACTGCGCGGGAATAATTCCCTATGAAAATGGTTTAAGCTTACAGGCAGTGAGCCAGGATGCCACTCAACGAGGTGAATTCGAAGAACTGGCCATGCCGCTCTTCGAATCGCTGTACAACTTCGCGCGCTGGCTGACCCAGAACCGCGAGGAGGCGGAAGACCTCGTTCAGGAGACGTTCGTCAAGGCGCTTAAGGGGTTCTCATCTTTCCAGGCTGGAACGAACTTCCGCGCATGGATGTTCCGCATCCTGAGGAACTCTTTCCTCAACTCGCGTACAGGGCTGGCGGCGCGGATGACGGTCGGCATCGAGCCTGAAGAAGAAGAAAACATCGCGGGCGCGGATCGGCACACGCCGGAGACAATCTTGCTGGAACGAATCAGCCACGAAGCCGTAGCGGAAGCCATTGAGCAATTGCCGGTACATTATCGCGAGGTGCTTCTGCTGTGCGATGTGGAAGAGCTAAAGTACCAGG
Source organism: Terriglobales bacterium (assembly GCA_035651775.1). GTDB lineage: Bacteria > Acidobacteriota > Terriglobia > Terriglobales > Acidobacteriaceae > QIAW01. Next base: position 15,689 of record DASREY010000210.1, on the reverse strand, counting down.
AGATCGCCGAGACTCTTTCTCTGCCTGTGGGTACGGTAATGTCGCGATTGTCGCGGGCGAGGAAGGCGGTTCGCGAGTCTCTGGAGAAGCAAGCGGGCGTGAAGCCAGGCAATCCTGCGGAACGAAGTGCGATTGGTAAATCTGGATGATTTCATTGGGGAGACACAATATAGAAGCTGACTCCGGACTCCGCTCACGATGACAGTTGAAGGTTTGGTTGGAGACAAATTGTTGCGATGGATTGATTGACTATGGCTTGTGAGCTTTGGCGCGAAAAAATCGGGGCTTTTGTAGATTCCGAACTCTCCTCCGAGGAAACGGCGGAGTTGAATGCCCATCTGCGCGACTGCAGCTCGTGCGCAGCGAAGATCGTGGAGCAATTGCAGCTCAAGCGCGTAACCCATGCCGCCGGCAATAAATATAAGTATGAAGCTCCACTGGAGTTGCGGAAAAAAATTCTGCAGACTGTCGCAGCCAAGAAGCAGCGGCCCTTGGGCTGGGGCTGGAAGTGGGCGCCGGCATTGGCGACTGCGGCGCTGATTTTGTTTGCCGTGCTGCTCTACCCCGCGTTCAGGCTCCAATCGCAGGCGCCACTCCGCGAACTGGCTGATATTCATGTGGCGACTCTGGCAAGCGCGACCCCGGTTGATGTGGTCTCCACAGACCTGCATACGGTCAAGCCCTGGTTCCAGGGAAAAATATCTTTCAGCTTCAATCCGCCGGAGCTGAAAAATACCCCCTACTCACTGCTGGGCGGAAGAATGGCATATTTCCAGCAATCGTCTGGCGCTGAGCTCCTCTGCCAATACAAGCAGCATCGAATTTCAGTCTTCATTTTTGAAGATCGTCCGGAGTGGAGACTGGGAAAGAGCACCTCCGTACTGCAACCTACAGGCCTGAGCGTCGAGAGTTGGAGCCAGGGCGGGTTGCGCTATGTCGTGCTGGGTGATGCTGCCCCAGACGTTATCCATAACCTGGCGGAGATGTGGAAAGAAGCGGCTCACGTCTAGCGTAGCTGGCTCGGTAGTGGAATATCGTTCAGGGTAGCCCGCCACCGGCATCTTGAACCAATATGGAACAAATTCCTTCCCTGCCAGGGAAGCTCAAAGTGCAACAGAGAATCTCTTAACGTTTTCGTCTTAAGTTGGGGTAGAATTCTCTATTCCTTCTTCCAAGAAATTCACGGTAGGACCAAAGGTAATTGCTCGATGATTGTTTGCTTGAAAAGAAGCAAGCCTTTCAGAAGCGTGACTAAGAGACTTAACGAGGAGAATCCATGAGATTTCGCAATTTGCTGGGCATTGTTGCGGTATGTTTATTGTTGCTTACAGGCGTGGGCTATTCCCAGGGTGTGGGCGCCTCCGGTGACATCACCGGCACCATTACAGACCCGTCGGGCGCGGTTGTGACCAATGCAACCGTAACCGCAACCCAAGCTGAAAAAGGCCTGAAGCGTTCGACATCTACCAACAGCAGCGGCCAGTACCATCTGGCCGGGCTTTCGCCGGCCAACTACGACCTAAGCGTGAACGCCGGCGGATTTCAGACCCAAATCGTCAAGGGCCTGATCGTAAATGTGGGCCAGATGGTTATTCTGGATTTTCGGTTGAAGGTGTCACAGGCCGCAGCCTCAGTCGAGGTGACTACGGAACCACCCGTGGTGGAAACGGAACGCGGCCACCAGGCGGATACGATCAACCAGCAGCTTATTACTGACTTGCCCATTGACCGTCGCGACTATCTCACCTATACCCTGCTGCTGCCGGGCGTGAACGATTCCACCCGGCTGGCTTCCGACCACGAATTCCGCGTAAAGCAGACACCCCAGAGCGGGCTTTCTTTCTACGGAAGCAACGGACGCGGCAATACCGTCACCATCGATGGCGGCGAAGCCAATGATGACGCCGGTGGAGTGCGCCTCACACTGAGTCAGGATGCGGTTAAAGAATTCCAGATCAACCGCAGCAACTACAATGCGGAGTTAGGATCGGCCAGCGGCGCCTCTATTAACATCGTTTCCCAGTCGGGCACCAATAACATGCACGGCAGCCTCTATGGCTTCTTCCGCAACGATATTTTCGACGCCCGCAACCGGTTTGCGTTTAGCCAGGCACTGCAGCCCGGCCAGTTGTCGCCTGCTACTGGATTCTCAACCACCGCGGTAGGCAAGCAGATCAAAGACACATTGAATCGGCAGCAATTCGGCGCAACCCTGGGCTTTCCTGTCACCAAAGACAAAAGTTTCGTCTTCCTGGCCTTTGAAGGCTTGCGCGATCATAGGCAGACCGCAGTCCCGCTGCTGACGAATGCCGGTATTTTTGCTCCCGATAACGGGATTCTGACTCAAAATAATCAGGTGGCGATCATCAATGGACTGGCTGGATTGGGTGGCACCCCAGTGCCTTGCCTTACCGGTCAGCCTGCTCTGCCCGCCGCTGTCTGTGCAGGCATCTTGAATAACATCTTGACCATCAATCCGGTGACCAGCCAACTGAGTAAGTTTCTGGTGAACCAGTTTGAAACCAACGGTGGCGTGTTTCCTTTTAACACAGAACAATACCTCGCATCCGCGCGTTGGGACCACCAATTCAGCGACCGCAACCTGCTTTATTTGCGCTACAGCTATGGACGCGACCGGGAGGCCAATCCCGACGTGACTTCGCTGACCGGCATTTCACGGGGCAGCAGCGTCCGTTCGCTTGACCATACCCTGCAAGCCGCATGGTTCCACCAATTCAGTCCCAATACCTTGAACGAAGCCCGGGCACAGGCGAGTTACTCTAATTACAATGTGCTGGCCAACGTGAACGGTGGACCAGGGCTCGATTTGCCTGGTTATGCCAGTCTGGGAACTAACATTTTTCTTCCCAGCCTCACCATCATGCGCCGCGACGAATTTGCCGATAACGTCACCATGATTCGCGGCAGCCATACGATGAAGTTTGGCGCCTATGAACTGCTGCGCGGAAACCACACCGAGTCTCACACCTTCTTGCCTGGGCGCTTCCAGTTTGGCTCGCTGCCCGGCGGCATCCTCAGCCCCTGCCTGCAGGTGCCGGCAGCTTGCGGACTCACTAACACAACCCCAGCCGCCATCAACGCGTTACAGGCGTTTTCGCTTGGTTTGCCTTCGTTTTATCAGCAAGGTTTTGTGGATCCGGCGACTGGCCCCATTGACGCCAATACCAGGCCGTTTACCGCCTTTTATTGGCAAGACTCATGGCAGGTCCGGCCGAACTTCACCTTCAATTTTGGCCTGCGCTATGAACTGGATTCCCAATACGGAACCGTGAGTACGGATAAAGATAATTTCGCCCCTCGCTTCTCATTTGCCTGGGACCCGTTGAACGACCATAAGACTGTAATTCGCGGAGGCTATGGAATTTTCTACTCTCCCGTTTACTTCCAGATTCCCAATGTGGCCAAGACCCTGGGCAATATCAATAACCACAGGCAAATTGCCAATCTCCTGATTCCCCTTACCGGCGCTCCTGGAAATCCGGCCCTGACTTCCGCAGCCGTCTTCCAGACGCTGTTTGCGCAAGGAGTGTTCAGCACCTGCACGAACGCGGTGCCTCCGAATCAGGCTTGCATTACACCCGCCATGCTGGCCCAGTTTGGTATCAGCACTGCCAACACAGGTCCGCTCCCGCCGCTCACTGTACTTTTCTCGGCCCAGCCTAACTATCCCAGCCCTTACTCGCAGCAGGCCTCGTTCGGGGTGGAGCGTGAACTGGCTGCCGGACTATCGGTTTCCGCCAGCTATATCTACGTCCACACCATCCAGCTTCCGGTTGCGATTGATAATAACCTGCTGCCTGCGCCGCTCGTCACGCGAACGCTCGGCAATGGCCAGCTGGTCAGCTTTAGAAACTGGGCAGCGCCACAATGCGGCGCAGCGCCTACCTCTTGCTTCCTGAATCCACTGATTCTTCAGAACAATGTTTACTCGTCACTGGGATCGGCGGTTTACAACGGCGGCATTTTCGAAGTCAAAAAGCGTTTCAGCCACCATTTCACGGTGATGGGAAACTATACCTACAGCAAAGGAATCGATACCACGACCGATTTCAACAGCGACTTTGCGCCGGTGGATGAGACCACCAGCATGCGTGGAGAGCGCTCGGTTTCTGACTTCGACCAGCGGCATAAGGTGGTGGTAAGCGGCGTTTTTGAAACCCCGTGGAAAAACGACTGCGCCGACCTGGCCGATTGCATCTTCGGAGGATTCACGGTCGCGCCCATCGTCCGCTACAACAGCTCTCATCCCTTTAATCTGCTGGCGGGAACGGATGTGAATGGCGATCGCCATCCCACCAACGACCGTCCGATAGGTGCGCCGCGCAACACCGGCATGGGTCCAGACTTCCTGACCTTTGATATGCGCATTGCTCGGCGGATTTCCTTCGGTGAAAGATTTGCGGTTCAGTTGATCGCCGAAGGGTTCAACCTCTTCAACCGCCCCAACTTCGCCAGCGTGAATAACACTGTGGGCCCGAACTTCAGCACAGCCCCCACGTTTACCACGTTTAACGTTCAAGGCAACAAATCTCTATCGCCCACGACACCGCTGGGCTTCACTTCATTGCAACCGTTGGATGGCTGGCGCCAACTGCAGTTTGGCGTACGCTTGACCTTCTAACCAAGAAGAGGATTTCTCTCAAAAGGGGGCCAGCTTCGGCCCCCTTTGATCTTTAAGATCATCTAAAATGTCTCCGTAATACCCTGAATCAGGCATTACTACGCCAACCACCATCCTGTAATTGGCGAATTGCTCTCGCCAAAAAATAAACGGATATTAGCGCGAGCGCTAGCATTAGCAAAGTGCAGAAGTTATGGAAGAAGTACGTTCGAGGGTTCACCGTTTTGTCATAAAAGTCATCTAAGCGACTACCAGCCAAGAAGGCCCAAAAAACAGCAGTTAACGCAACTAGCTTAGGATGCTTAGTCACGCCAATTGTGTATTTGTCCCTGTATTTAATCCAACTCATGACGTTCTCCTCGCTTCGCATTATTTGCAGTGATACTTCCTTTTCTGGTATTTGCCGGACTGTTTGATCACTCCTCCCCCTGCGCTGACAAGTACCCCTGGGACCGCTCCTACGCCGTCTGCGACAAGTCCACCAACAGCTAATATAGCTCCTGCATCTTCTGTATTATCGCCTACTTCGATCTGATCATTGGCATCAGCACATGGATCTACTGGCGGGCCATGAGGGACAATCGTGGTCCACTTACCACCACCGTTATTGTCGTGGCAGTTCGGACAGTGTAGATGGTGCAGGATGGGCCGCTCGAATGGATTACCAAAGTTGATATCGAAGATCAGCCTATCGAAGGCTCCGAAAGGATTGCGCCGACGAGTCCTGACAGTTTGTTAACTTGAGCAGGAAACAATTTGACTGTTCACTATTCTCAAGGACCATTTTGAACTGAGGATCCGTGTACTGAGTACTGTTTTTAAGCGACTGCTTCCACCGGGCGGCGCAGGCTTTGCAGAATTTCTTCTACCTGGGAAGCACGCTGGGCGTAGGTATGGTCGCGCAAGGCGCGCTGGCGCATATTTTTTCCAATTGCTTTGGCCTGGTCGCTGGTCACGCCGCGCAGGTGCTGGACTACCTCGCGGGCTGAAGATGCCAGCAGGATCTCTTTTCCCGGGGCAAAAAACTGCTCGATTCCTGTCCAAGTGTCGGTGATCAGGCAGGCGGCGGCGCCCGCGGCTTCGAAGACGCGGGTGGGCGGAGAAAAGCCGGTGCTGGCCATGGAATCGCGATTGATATTCAGCACCATGCGGGCGGAGCAGTTCACGAAATTGTGCTGATCGGTTCCCACGTGGCCAATTTTGCGGACATTGCGCGGAACAGGTTTATCGCCCCAGCCCTCGCCTCCCAGAATGAAACTCATCTCCGGCGCAAGTTCGGCGGCACGCAGGAAAAAGTCTTCGACCCGCTTCTCGCGATCAGGCAACCGGTTCCCTACGAAAGCAAGGTCGCAGCGCAAGATGCTGTGCGGCGTTGCCGGATAATGGGTCTGCGGATCCAGGGCGTTGTAGACGGGAAAGCATTGCCTGGCATCAAGTTCCAGGTACTGCCGGCAGACACGAGGACCGCCGCCATAAGTAAAGATGGCGTCGTACTGCGGAATCAGGCGGCGAAAGGCATCGGCAGGGTTTTCCTCTACACGGGCCAGGGTTGCGGGGGCGTCCACATCCCAGAAGATGACCCAAGGCGAGCTGTACGCCTGGCAGCAAAGGAGCACGTCATTCTCCAGGCGTTCATCATCGGCCCCGATGCCGCTGTGCTTGATGACCAGGTCTGCCTGCGAGGCCTGTTGCAGCAAACTATCAAGTTGCCGGCCAGATTTGTAGACGATGACGTTCACGTAGTCAAAGGGCCCGGCGTCGCGGTGCTGCTGGCGGCCATAAATATCGGGTTCGGCGAAGGTGATCTGGTGACCGAGGGCATGCAGGTTTTTGTAGATGCCGCGATAGTAGGTGGCGGCCCCATTCCAATAGGAGGACGTAATGCTGGAACCGAAGACGAAGATATTCACTGGCTTAGCTCCTGGCAAATTTGAATCAATTCTGCGGCGCGATGGGCGCATGTATGGCGCTGCAGAATGGTATTGAATCCATTGCTTGCGATTTGCGAGCGCGCGCGCTCATCGCGGCTCATCTCCTGAACGATGGCTTGCATGGTGGCGCCGTCGCCGGCGCAGAGATAATCCTGTTGGGGGCGAAACAGGCCTTCATCATCCTGCCAGGGGGAGCACAACAAAAACGCTCCGCAGGCCATGACTTCGAACATGCGGATGGTAGGAATGCCTCCCAGGCCGTTGGCATATTGCCGCCGTGGAATATGCAACGCAATTTTGGAGCGATTGTAGGCTTCGGCCGAACTCAGGTTGGGCAGGTATCCACGGAAATCTATGTTGGCGCGCGTCAGCCGTGCCCGCGCTTCTTCGGGATAGCGAACGCCATAAGCCACAAACTTCAATCCGTTGAGCTGCTCGGCCGGGTGTACCAGGAATTCTTCCAGCTCGCGGCTGCGCTCATCGTCCCCCCAATTGCCGATCCAGAGCACGTCCGTATTTTTCGCCGAGTGCATGGGGCGGAAGGTCTGAACATCGGCGGCTTCGTGAAACGTCCAGACCCGCTCCATGCCAAAACCGTTGGCATAAATGCGGCGTATGGCCTCGCCAAAGGCCAGCACACCGTCAAAAAGATGCAGATCGAACTGCAGGATGTCGCGTGGAGAGGTGTATGCGCGATGGTGGGTATCATGCAGAAGCACGCGGAATCCGAGCTTGTTTTTCAGGCTGAGGATCTGGTTTACCAGATTAGGATGGTTCCACTCGTGAAGAATGACAATGTCAGCCCCACGCAGCTCGCGGATCAGCCATTCACCCAGGTGAGAATCGTTCTTATAAAACTGAATCTTGAGCTCGGGGTAAGCCCTGCGAAAATCGTCGATGGCGGCGATGGCGCGCTGGTCTTCCTGCTTGATCAGGTTGCTCAACGACCAGGAGCCCAACTCTTCGTAGCATCGGACTTTTTGCCCCGCCTGCAGCAAAGCCCTGACCAATCCGCGCAGGAAGTGCGCATTGCCGTGGTTCCAGTCTGAGACCCATGAGTGGGCAAAATATCGGATGTCTAAAATAGTTTCCATGTGGCAGCTGACGGATGCCTGATACCAATATGAGTGCAGCTCGAAGCTGCAACGGTTAAGGCCCGGGCGGCCTGGTCTTGGGTTCCTCGCCCTTCGTTCCTTGGGGACTTAGATTATGAGCAACCTATTCAGGATGTCTTACGACCCTCTCGCTTAGAGGAAATCGGCGGAGATGAGAAAATGAGAGGACAGGGTTACTGTAATGATCCAACTCTCGGCGGCCGGCAAGCGATTTGGACCCAAGCTGCTCTTTCAGGAGCTTGACTGGCTTATTACGCCTCGGGAACGAGTGGGCATCGTGGGTGCAAACGGCACGGGGAAATCCACTCTGCTCAAGGTTCTCGCTGGACTGGAGTCGCTCGATTACGGATCTCTCATCTCCAGCAAGGGAATAACGAGCGGCTATCTTCCCCAGGATGGGCTGGCGCTCTCAGGCCGGACGGTTTTCGAGGAATGTATGCAGGTCTTTTCTGGCCTGCTGGCCATGGAAAAGGAGCTCGAAACCCTTACCCAGAGCATGGCAGAGCTGGATCCGCAAAGCAAGGCTTACGCCGATGTTGCCGAGCGGCACCAGCGCCTGGATAGCGAGTTCCGCGCCCGTGACGGTTATGCGCTTGAGGCGCAGGTGGGAAGCGTCCTGACCGGTCTGGGCTTCGGGAAGGGTGACTGGACGCGGCGCACAGAAGAATTTTCCGGGGGCTGGCAGATGCGGATTGCTCTGGCCAAACTGCTGCTGCAACGGCCCAACCTCCTGCTGCTCGATGAACCTACCAACCACCTTGATCTGGAGAGCCGCAACTGGCTGGAAGATTATCTGAAGTCGTATCCGAATGCCTTTGTGCTGATCTCGCATGACCGGTATTTCCTGGATGTAACTGTCAGCAAGACCCTGGAAATCTGGAACCAGCGGGTGCACTTCTACAGCGGCAACTACGATCGCTACCTGGCGCAGAAAGCCGAGCGCCGAGCACAACTCGAAGCCGCTTATCGCAACCAGCGCGACAAGATTGAGCAACTGGAAGCTTTTATCAATCGCTTCCGCTACCAAGCTACCAAGGCAAAGCAGGTGCAGAGCAGGGTCAAAGAGCTGGAGCGGATGGAAAAGATTGAAGTTCCACCCGATGAAAAGACCATCCATTTCGCTTTTCCCCAGCCTAAGCCCAGTGGACGCAAAGTCGCCGAATTTGTGGATGTGGCAAAAAGCTATGGCTCCAAGAGCGTGCTGCGTAACGTCAATTTTGTGATCGAGCGCGGCGACCGCATTGCCCTGGTGGGCGTGAATGGCGCGGGTAAATCAACGCTGATTAAGCTACTAACGGGAAGTGAGCCTCTCAGCGCAGGGAACTACGACGTAGGTCACAACGTCGAGCGCGATTACTTCGCCCAGGACCAATATAAAGAATTGAATCCGGAAGCTAAACTGATTGAAGACATCTTTGAAGTTGCGCCGCGCTCCACCCAAACCGAGCTGCGCAATCTGCTGGGCTGTTTTCTTTTCTCCGCCGATGATGTCTTCAAACCCATAGGCGTGTTAAGCGGAGGCGAGCGCAACCGTTATGCCCTGGCGCGCATGCTGCTCAAGCCTTCAAACTTCCTGCTGCTCGATGAACCTACAAACCACTTGGACATGCGCGCTAAAGACGTTCTGCTGGAGGCCCTTGAGACTTTCACTGGCACTGTGGTCTTTGTCTCGCACGACCGCTACTTTATCGATAAATTGGCCACGAGGGTCTTTGAAGTCAGCGATGGCCAGGTGCACGTGTTTCCAGGGAATTACGAAGATTATCTATGGCGTAAAGACAATCCTGCGGCGCCCGGGTTGGTAGCAGAACCGGCAGCGAACAATGGCAATAAGAGCCAGCCGCCTGTTCCTGTACCGGAGCTCGCTGAAACGGCAAGCGAAAGCCGGGCTAAGCGGATGAACCCTATTCGCCTGAAGCAGATGAAAGAACGGGTGCATGAGGTAGAAGAAGAGATTACCCGCGTCGAAGCCGGAATTGCTGAATGCGAAAACGGACTGCAAACGTTTGTAAGCGTGGATGAGACGAAGCGAGTTCAGGAGTTGCTGGCGAGCAGACGCAAAGCGTTGGAAGGGTTGCTGGCTGAGTGGGAGGAGATTTCGCAGGCAATTGAGGCGGGTGGGTAGTTCAAACATTATTTAAATTTAATTTTCGAGGTGGAGAGGGAAAATCCAAGGCGAATCCGATTTAAGCCGTGGGCGGTTCCAATCTCCATCGGAGATCCTTCTCCTGCTTCGCGGGATCAGGATGACACTCCTACAAGAGCAACTGCGTCTCTGCCTGGTTCGCTTAATGAGGCCGATTGGGCTGGTTGCTCAAAATCAGCTTGCCGCCGCGGCGGGCGACCTGGAAAGAGACCACATCGTGAAGCATATCGGGAACGTTTTCTGCTTCCGTCCAGAGAAAGACCCGGGTAGATGAGTTCCAGAGGGTTGCGAAGCTTTGCTGGTTTTCGAAGATAGGCGGGGCGTCAGGAAACAGCGAGCCGTACCAGAGATTGTGTGTGGCTTTGAGCACATGGACCTGGAGGCCAGTATAGAAATTCATTGTCGAACCTTCTTCGTATTCTCCATTGATCACAATCACATCCCCCGGCCGGTATTGTTTTTCAACCGCCTGGGCCAATTGTTTCGAGGAAATGACAGGCTCAAAGATGGTGAAACCCTGCAACGCGCAAGCGAGCAGGCCGACCATCATGACCGCCAGGCTAAGATTCGCCATAAAAGGCTTGCAGCGTTTGCGGAAAAAAAGACTGGCGGCGCTGCCCAGCAACAAGGCAACACCCGTGCCTAGCAGTGGAATACGGAAGGCTCCCAGAGCCTGGGGCGTGAGGTCAAGAAAGTGTCCAAAGGAAAGCGCATAGCGTGAAGGATCGCGGCGCAGCAAGTCGGCAATATCATAGCCTGGCGCGGGCTGGCTGGACATGGTCCCCAGGAACATTGTCGCTGCGAAGACCACGCAGCTAATTGCAAAAAGAATCCACGACGAAATCAGCCCGCTTTTTTGCGGGCTTCCGGCTTGCGATTCCTGACTAAGCCATGCGCCTGTCAGCAGCGCCAGTGCGGGCAGTGCCGGCAGCACATAATATTCCTGCCGGGTTGAGAAGCTGAAAAACAGCATGATGACGGCTGCCCAGAGCGTGAAAAGCAAAGTTGCAGTTGGTTCGAGCGCGGGCTGCCGCAGAGAGTCATTCCCGGTATTTTTGCCGGCAGTTTTCCAGACCTCTTTCAAGGCCTGGCGCACGCGGGCGATGGATTGAGGCAGGAATGCACTCCAGGGCAGAAGCCAGATCAGCAGCAACCCCCAGAAAAGCCACAAGGGGACGGTGTCGTAATCCTTGGGATAACGTGTGCCGATATAACGCCGGAAGTGCTCATTGATGAAATAAAACCACAGGAACCCCTTGGCCTTTCCCGCAGGCGGGTTGGCATGCGCAGCCAGAATGTGCCAGGGGGCGGCTATTGCCAGGAAAATCAGCGTGCTGGAAGCCAGCTTCATGCGCAGCAGGTGGCGCAGGTTTTTGGTCAGCAATAGATATAAGAAAATCACGGCCCCTGGGAAGACAAGCCCGATCAATCCCTTCGCCAAGACCATTAAGGCACAGCATATTGCCAACCCCCAACAGGCAATGCTCGAGGGCTGTGGCTGGCTGAGACCTGCTAAAAAAAAGCCGAGAGCCGCGGTCAGCAACAATCCAACAATCAAATCAGGGATAAAGAATCGCGTATATATAAAAGGACCGAAAGAAGTAATGATGATAAGCCCGGCATAAAAGCCGGCCCTCGGGCCATAGATCCAGTTCCCTACCCGGTACAAGACCAGGGCCAGAAGCAGCACGGCCAAGGTGAGCGGAAGGCGCGTGCTCCATTCGGATACTCCGAAAAACTTGTAGCTGAGCGCAACCGCCCAGTATTGCAAAGGGGCTTTCTCCAGGTAGCGAACTCCGTTGGCGTACAGCGTTACCCAATCATGGCGGGTGAGCATCTCGCGGGCGGCTTCGGCATGTACGGTATCGGCATCATCGAGCAGAGCAGGGCGGAAGAGGCCTGGAATATAAATAGCAGCCCAGAACAAAACGATCAATGCCAGGAAAATAACAGTGCGAGAACGAGACCGCAATGGCGGCTCCGAGACGGCGGGTGAACCTAGTTTGACAATATCGGGTGAAAGAGTACTCAAGCGTGGTCGAAAGGCCCTTTCAAGTGTATGGATACTCGTATCGATTATATAGAACCAGGTACCAGTTCCATCTGCAAGCTGGTGAAGGGTCTTCCCTATGATCTTTCGTGCATTTCGCCCGACCGCAAACCGAACACGTGATAACAAGCCAGGAAAATAGGATGATTACCTTAGTTCACATGCACCCATCTCCCTTCTTTGCGCAAGCTGCTTGATGAAGTGCGCAAATGCGTGCCAAAATGAACCAAGGCAACACTTAAGTATAAAAATTTCATTGCTTTACACAGAGTTTCGCAGCAAAATGAGACTCCCAATTGCGAACTCTAAAGTAAGAACAACCCCGTGACCCCTCAGCTCTCCATGTTGCAGTTGTTTCTGGTCTTAGAGGGATTACTCACTTTATTTTTAGTTTTGCTTTTTTCCGTTATTATCCGGGCCTATCAGCAGAAACGTGAGTTTTTCCGATGGTGGATCCAGGCCTGGTGCGCTTTCGCGATTTTCCTGGGGGCAAATGCCCTGGCCTTCCAACTTCCGGAATCGTCCTCGTGGAACCTGGTGCTCACCACCATAGCCACGGTTGCCGGTTTCCTGGAGCTGGTTTATCTGACTTACGGAGCGCGAAGTTTTGCCAATCCGGAAGATCAGCGCGGCTCGTTTCTTGCCACTGTGCTCGCTATGGCGGGCGCATTGGCGGTTTGTGCAATTCCCTTCTTTGAGCCAAGTCCGCTTTTCAGCATTTCTATTCGGGCAATCCCACGGCAAGTGCTGCTGTGCCTGGCTTTCTGGTACTGCGCTGTAATTTTCTGGTCGCGGCGGGAGCGCGAAGGCTCCGGCGCAAAAGTGCTTTCTGCTTCCTGTTTGCTCTGGGGCGGGAATGTCCTCGTGCTGGCGGGCTGTACTCTGCGGGCTCTTCTCCGCCAGGATTCTTCGTTGCCCGCCATGTTTTTAGGATCGGACCTGCCGTTTGAAGGTTCGTGGTTTTTTCTGAACCTCTTTGCCGAATTTGGCATGGCTCTGGGAACGATTATGCTGCTGGCGAAACAGCAGAAGCAATCGCAGCTGCAGATCCATGAGAGCGAGGCAGAGATCCGGTTGCTGGTTGAACAGCAGCCGGCGGTGCTTTGGGTAGTCGACCGGGACCTTCGTTTTGTGTCAACCCAGGGCTCGGGGCTGGCAGCAGTGGGCCTGATGCCGGGAGAGGGCGTAGGCTCCACCTTGTTTGAGTATCTGCACACCGACGACCCCAACTACTTGCCCATCGCCTGCACTCTGCGTGCTTTGAAAGGCGATGAAAGCTCTTTTGAAATGCCGTGGCGCCGGCGCCTCTTTGAGACACATGTACGGCCGCTCAGGGATGGCGAAGGCAAAATCACGGGGGCGTTCGGCATATCCACCGATATCACCGAACGCAAACAGGCGGAGCGGGCCATCAGGGCCAGTGAAGCGAACTATCGCATGCTGATGGAGCAGGCTTCCGACGCCATTCTGATTATCGATCATTCCGGCAAATTCCTGGAAGTCAACTCGCAATTCTGCAAGATGCTGGGCTACACCCGCCAGGAACTATCGCAGGCACACTCAAAAGACTTTTTGTTGGCGGAAGATTATGAGAGCTTTCTCAAGCAAATTCCGGGAATGAAGCCCGGCAGCAGCTTACGGGTTGAGCGCAGGCTGCGGCACAAAAATGGAAGCACGGTGCACGTGGAAGCCTCGGTCAAAGCGCTGGCCGATGGTCGCATCCTCTCGATTTCGCGTGACGTCACATCACGAAAGCAGGCGGAGGAATCGCTCAGCATCAGCGAAGAGCGCTATCGTTCGCTGGTGCAACAATCTTCTGAGGGCATCTTTGTCGTCGATCCGAGTAACATGCGAATCCAGGAAGCCAATGCCGCCATGCTGGCCATGCTGGGATATCGCCCTGACGAAATCAAGAAATTAAAACTGTATGACATCGTAGTGGATACCCCCGACAGTGTTGATGAAAATGTGAGGCGGACGTTGCGCGAACGCCGCATTCAAATTGCCAACCGGAGGTACAGAAGAAAAGACGGCTCTTTGATCGATGTAGAGATCCGCGGCTCGGTGGTCCAATACGGTCAATCGGAGCTGGTGCTGGCCAATGTGATCGACCTGACCGAGCGCAAGAGCACCGAGTTTGAGTTGCAGATGATCACCGAGCAACTACGCACCGTCAGCTCAGCCATGACCGAATTTCTCGAGACCGGCAATTGGAACACCGCCAGCCAGATTTTGCTGCACGGTGCGCTCATACAAACCCAAAGCGAATATGGCTTTGTTGGGGTCGTAGTGGAAAGCGAGCTGCGAGTTCTTGCGCACGACGGCATTGTTTGGGACGAACAGACGAACCGGGAGTTCTACGACAAGGTGATGGAGAGTTATAAGAAGCTTGGCTATTTGTCGTTCCCCAATCTGGATAATCTTTTTGGCCGCGTGGTTACTTCCGGGAAACCGATTACTGCCAACAACCCTGCTTCTGATCCACAGTCTGCCGGAAGCCTGCCCGCGGGCCACCCTGCTCTCAAGAATTTCCTGGGTGTACCGATTCTGAAAGAAACTGTAGTGGTGGGCATGATTGCGGTCGCCAATCGCTCGGGAGGCTACAGCATCGTAGAGCAACAAAAGATTGAAGCGCTGGTCAACGCGGCCGGCGTCCTTTATGACAGCTATCGGCGGTCGCTGCAGGAAGAGTCTCTGCTTAAACAAAAACGCAAGGCGCAAGAAGAGCAGGCGGAACTCCATTTGGCGGTGCAAAATGCAGCCAACGAGTGGCGGTTGACGTTCGATGCCATCCAATTTCCCATTTTCATGACCGATCAACAAGGAATTGTGGTGCGCTTAAACCGGGCGGCGCGTGACTTAACGGGAATGAATTTTTCCGATCTGCTGGGCAAGCCGTTGCAGTCTTTCGGAGAGCACCAGCCGTGGACAGCCGCAGCCGAGATTGTTCACGGCACCGTGGAAGACCGGGAGCATCCGAAGACAGTGCAGGTGTATGACGAATTCAGCGGTAAGACCTGGGACTTGCTGGGCTATGTTGTTTCAACCGGCGAGTCCGACAGCAATCTTGACCGCTTTATCGTGGCCTTGCGCGATATCACTCCCATGGTCGAGCTGCAGGAATCTTTGCGGCGCAGCGAAACCATGTCCACAATGGGAGCGCTGGTAGCGGGCGTGGCGCATGAGGTGCGCAATCCGCTCTTCTGCATTTCGGCCACTTTGGACGCCTTAGAAGCCAAGTTTGACAAGATGGAAGGGCAGGAACAATACCTGAATGTGCTCAAGCGCGAGATCAAGCGGCTGAACGACCTGATGAGTGAGTTGCTCGAATATGGCAAGCCGGCCAGGCTGGAACTCATCGATGAATCGCTGCAGGCGGTCATGGATCGTGCTATCCAAAATTGTTCCATGCTGGCCGAGCAATCGAAGGTGCAAGTGGTCAATACCGCCGATCTGCGCAGCGTAATTCTGCACATGGACCAGATGCGGATGACCGAAGTTTTCCAGAATATCATCGACAATGCGATTCGGCATTCGCCCCCTGGCGCAACAGTGCAAATCAGGGCCCAGGAGTGGCAGACCGATGGGCAGTCCTGGATCTCATGTTTCGTGGAAGACAATGGACCCGGCATTCGCAACGCCGATCTGCCCAAGATTTTTCAACCTTTTTTTACGAAGCGTCGAGGTGGAACCGGCTTGGGATTGCCCATCGTGCAGCGCATCGTGGAGGCCCACGGAGG
The DNA here is from genome assembly GCA_035651775.1 of Terriglobales bacterium. Taxonomy (GTDB): domain Bacteria; phylum Acidobacteriota; class Terriglobia; order Terriglobales; family Acidobacteriaceae; genus QIAW01. The sequence goes on along the minus strand of DASREY010000210.1, from coordinate 65 downwards.
CAAAGTGGTGGCTTTCAATCATCCGAAAGGAGGCGCTGTGCTGCGCGTCAGCTTGCCTTATTCGG
>DASREY010000209.1:0-5678 GCA_035651775.1 Terriglobales bacterium | reverse complement strand
CGCCGGTGGGCGTAGGCGGCAAATAACTGCGCGAAGGAGGAGCAGCCGCGGATGACGCCGGCCTGGGTGGCGGTGTTGTGACCGTAGCCCCGGGACGATGGGAACGCCGGCTGTCCACCGCTTTTTTGAACTTCGAAATTTTCTGGAAGTTTTCTTTCGCCCCGCCATATTCCTGCGTGAGAATTTTGTTTTCCTCTACGTCGGCGAGGTTCTTCACCGTGACATCGCCATCCACCCGGCTCATGATGCTGCCGCCGTCCTGCTGCACCTTGGCCGCAAAGGCCTTGATCTGGTTAGTGGCTTCACGAAACAGCTCATCGAAGCGCCTGCCGAATGCAACGTTGTACATGGCGCTGCAGGCAAGCACCTGGGGATGATAGAACGAAGCCCCGAAGTGGCTCTTCAATTCGCGTACCCGCTGCAGAATGCCTGAATCCATGAGCTCGTCGAAGGTGCGGAACTCATCGGCTTCCTGGTGCAGGTATTGGAATTCGCGCAGCAGTTGCTGGTGTTCACCGGGCAAAGGCACAACCTGCTCTCCAAGAATCTGCTGGATCTCAAGCTCAAACTCCTGTGCCTGCTTTTGGACGACAAGGTAAGACGGACTATCGCCCGCGGCCCCGCTGGCTTGTGCCGGTAGACGTCGGGAGGTCGGTCCCGGATTCCGCAGAAGGTGAGTCCCCAAAAAATCAGTCTTGTCGCGGTCGGCATCGCGGCTTGAAGATTTAAGAATATGGTATCGAAACAGCGATTCCGAAGTTTCACCCGGCAATGCCTGCTGCTTCAGGGCATCGCGGATCATGGGCGCCGTAATTGCCATATCGAGCAATCGCAGCCACGCCTTGATCTGCTGTAAGGTCTGGATTTGTTTTTCTGGGGCGGCGTCAGGCTGGCGTACTTCCTGCGGCACGGGGAAAGCCTGCCCCATGTGTTTTTCGAGAAGCTGTAAATAAAATTTGTGGACTGCCGTAGCATCCAGCAGCTCACGTGTAACATCCTGTGCCACGCGGTTCTCCGGAACTCCTCGCCGCAGACATTCAATCCGCCCTGGGGACGAGGCGGGGAGATAATGCGTTAAAGTTTAGTGCAAAATAAAGGTTGCCACAAGTAGCTTGGAAGCTTACCCATGTAGATTCAACAGGTTGCACATAATAAACGTTAATCCCAGTAAGTGGGACGGAGAACGGAGAAATGAGTCAATCTGTTATTGAATCATTGGGGAATCAGAACAAATTGCAGAATTGAGTAATCGGATAATTACGGTCTGATTCTGTTTACCCTGTCATCTTGAGCGAGGGCCAATGCCCGAGTCGAAAGACCATGGCTCAATCATTTCATCACCAATTTCGCGATCGTCTGTAGCTGCATGTTCGAAGTGCCCTCGTAGATCTTCCCAATCTTGGCGTCGCGAAAATATTTTTCTACAGGATAGTCTTTAGTAAACCCGTAACCTCCATAAATCTCTACGCACAGTGAAGAGACTCGTTCGGCCACTTGCGAAGCAAATAGCTTGGCCATGGCCGCTTCTTTCACGAAGTTCATGCCGGCGTCTTTCATGCGCGCGGCGTTGTAGACCAGCAGGCGCGCGGCTTCGATCTCAGTGGCCATCTGCGCAATCTGGAACTGGATTCCCTGGAACTCCGCCAGCATCTTGCCAAACTGCTTGCGCTCCTGCGTATATCGGGCGGCATACTCCCAGGCCCCGCGGGCCACGCCCAGCATCTGCGCTCCAATACCGATGCGGCCTTCGTTGAGCGTCTCAATGGCAATCTTGTAGCCTTTGCCAACCTCGCCGAGCACGTTGGCCTTAGGCACGCGGCAATCTTCCAGCAGCAACTCGCATGTGCTCGAAGCGCGGATGCCCAGCTTGTCTTCTTTTTTTCCTACTGTGAATCCAGGGAACTCTTTTTCAATGATGAACGCGGTGATGCCCTTGTAGCCGGCGGAAGCATCCACCGTGGCAAAAAGAATGAAGATGCCGGCTTCTTTGCCGTTGGTGATCCACAGTTTGCGTCCGTTCAAAACGTATTCGTTGCCTTTGAGCTCGGCGCGGGTTTGCAGCGCGAAGGCATCGGAGCCCGAGCCGGCTTCGCTGAGCGCATAGGCGCCCACGGTGTCGGCTGCCATGCGCGTAAGATATTTCTTTTTCTGTTCGCTGGTTCCCCATTTCAGGAATGCGTTGGCGGTAAGGGTGTTTTGCACGTCAACAATCACCCCGGCCGAGGCATCCACGCGGGAGATTTCTTCCACGGCAAGGCAAGCCTCAAAAAATGTTCCACCACCACCGCCGTACTCAGGCGGGATCTCGATTCCCATCAGCCCCAGTTGAAAGAATTGTAAGAGGACGGCAGGATCGAAGACGCTCTTTTCGTCCATCTCCCGTACATGCGGACGAATTTTTTCTTCCGCAAACTGCCGAATATTTTCGCGAAACAAAGTTTCATCTTCGGTAAGCGCAATCAACGGCAGTGGCGCAGCATGGTTTTGAATAACAACTTCAGACATAATCGCCCTCGGGAATGAATCGGGTCCTTAGGTAATCTTGTAATTTCAATCCAATGACCCGATGATCCAATTCTACAATCTCCTGGCCGCCTGAGCACCATATTGCTCGTGTATGGTAGGCTCTATTCGCGGAAAAAATTCCTTGAGCCAGACTGCTTACCAAACCGCGCCGGTGTGCCGAAAGTGCGGCCAGCCCGTTCGCATAAACGAAGAAGGAATCGCCCCGGTGTATTGCGAAGCTTGCGCCAATCGGGCCATCAGCCGCGCGCACAGCGGCCTGTACACCGGCAGGCTGCTGCGCGATTTTCCCATGACGTCAGCTCTTATGGCCATCAACATAGTGGTATTTGCAGCCATGGTGTTTACCGCCGATTCTTTTGTCGAAGCTCTCAAAGATGGCGGAGATGCTCTGCGCTGGGGAGGAAATTTTGGTCCTTTGACGTTGGGGGGCGACTACTGGCGTCTTGTGACAGCATGCTTCATACATGGAGGACTCCTCCATATCGCCCTTAATATGTGGTGTCTGTTGAGTTTGGGCCGGCTCTCAGAGAGATATTTTGGACGCTGGTTTACCCTCGCCATTTATATTCTGACGGGTGTCGGTGGCAATCTACTGAGCCTCGCTTACGATCCCACACGGTTCTCCGTCGGAGCTTCTGGGGCAATCTTTGGGATAGCCGGGGCTATCATTGCCGGACTGAAGTTCGGTAATCTCTCCATCCCATTTGGCGAGCGCCGCGCCGTTCTTAGCAGTGTGATTTCCTTTGCGGTCATCAGTCTCGTGTTGGGCGCCGGATATCTGGGTATGAGATTAAACACAGATAACATGGCCCATCTCGGCGGATTTGCTTCCGGCCTGCTCGTAGGCCTTCCACTCGCGACCTCGTTTACCAGGTCGGTTGTCAAAAACACAGCTATCCACGCCGTGGCGCTGGTGGGTATAACTCTGCTGCTGGGCGCAGCCTACACTGAAAGGGCGCGCACGAGTGGATATAAAAACTGGATGATCCGTGCCGCATGGTCGCTCGAAGATAAAGACTACTCGACCGCTATAAGAATTTTAGAGAAGGGATCCGTGACCGATCCGCGTAATGCTGTAGCCGAAGCCTGGCTGGGCGATGCCTACGCGCTGAACCACGAGCCTGAAAAAGCAATTGTTGCTTACAAGAAGGCGCTGGAGTTGGACCCCAATCTCCCTGATGTAAAAGATAGTCTGCAAGAGTTGCAGCAGGCGACGCCCTCTGACCATTCCACAAAATAACTTACTGCTCAATGATCTGATAACCCATCGTTCAATTCTTTACCCGCTGCATGGCTCGTGCCAGCGTAGTATCGAGCGCGGCTTTGGCTTTTGCGTATTCTTCCCCGGAAATTTTCTGTTGCAGGCGATCGCTTTCCAGTTGAAAGAGCTCTTCTTTCAAAGCTTCCAGCAGTTGGCCCGAGCGGTTCCCGGCAGCGGCCGTCATCGGAATGGAAGCGGCACTGCCCTGATGTCTGGTCATCCAAAAAGCCCCAGCGCCCAGGACGACCACGAATCCGATCAACAGTGGCCACCGGTACGTATCCATCGGATCGGGCGTCCCTTCCGGCACCGCCATGCCTCCTCCCGGACGATTTGCCGGCGCAGCGCTTGCGCTTTCGGTCCCATTCCCGTTTCCGGAATTTTCGTCGCCGCTGCTGCCTTCAAGGTTTTTCAGGGCATCAGGGGAAATGGCGCCAGTTCCTACGATGTGGAATGCAGGGCCGGCTCCGGCTGCGACGTTCTTGGCCACCTGCACAACCACCCCCTTTTCATCCACTGCGGTGTTGTAGCTTCCCGGTTGTGCCGTTGAAAAAGCAATGGATTTCGGCAGCTCAATGGCCATCATATCCACGGGCACGGTAACGTGCGGGGTGAAGTCGGCAGAACCCGAATAAGGCATGTGGTACTCGATGCGAAACTGGGTCTCGCCCGGACGCAACGGAAAAACAAAGGCATAATGGCCAGGTTCGGAAAGAGGAACAGGGGCCGAGTTGACCGCCATGCCGCCCGGGCCTGCAGCCATGGATCCATCCATTTGCGCGCCTGCAGGCAGGTAAATTTCAAAAGTCTTGTCGCTCATCAGCGTGCGCGATGGAGTGGAGTTGTTGCGCAGGGCAAACATCTCAGTAACCTTCAATGTGCCGCCATCGCTCTGCATGCGCATTACGTCGGCGCTGCCGCTAATCCCCTGCAGCTTCGGTGCGGCTTCGTAGACCACAACTTCGCCGACCGTTGCCGTTCCCGGCGGGGCAATAGCGTGATACATCACCTTCTGGTGCATGACTCGGACCAGATGAGGCGTGCTGCCGTCCTGAGCCTCCAGCGTGAATCGTCCTTTGCTGTCGCTCTTGGTGCGAGTCTCTTCTTCCATGCCGCCAGCCAGCTTCAGCAGGATCACATCATCGCCCCCCGAAGGCTTGCTGGTGGTGCCATTACGCACGGTGCCGGTGATGGTCGAGGCGCCGGCCAGGCTGCCCAGAAGAAATATGCTGAGAAGAATAAACAAAATTGATAAGCGTCTTTTCAAAGGATTGCTCTTTCCTGAATTTAATTTGCCTTTGGCTTGTAGCTTGCAGATTGCAGCTTGGAGCTGGCGCCTTCCAGTTCCGCAATTTCGGCGAGCGCGCGGGCGGCTTCCTCTTCCAGCGAAGTCCGCAGGCCTTGATAATCTTCCGGAGAAAACTTGCCTGCCTTATTCTCGAAATTCAAGTCGCGCAGGTTTTCGTAAATTACTTCCTTGCGCTCGTGCAGGTAAGCCACCCGGTCTTTGATGGGAGCGGCGGCGATTTGCTGGGGCACGGCAAAAACATACGCCAGCAGTGCCAGAGCGAAGAGCGCGCAAGCGAAAAGAATCATATTTCAGTCTCCCGCCGGGCCTGCTCCCGGAATTGTTCCAGTGGTCCGCTCGATCCAACTGTTCCTGGCTGCAATAAGGGCTTATTTTTCCAGCTCAGCACAATCATGCCGGCAAAAGCGAACCCCGCCAGCAGGACGGCGAAGGGCATGATCCATGCGATTCGGTTGAATCCGGTGGTAGTGGGCGCAGCCAGGACCGTCGGCCCGTATTTCTGCACAAAGGCCTGCAGCACCAGGTCATCATTGTCGCCGCGTTGAACGGCAGCAATCAGTTCGTTGCGCATCCTGTCGGAGT
>DASREY010000208.1:0-3225 GCA_035651775.1 Terriglobales bacterium | reverse complement strand
ACGCGCGGCGGACACGTTTACTTTTCCAGAAAGCCCTTGGCAAAGGCATTGCCGTGGGCGTGATTGCGGTTCCAAACCCGGACTACGATGCGCGCCACTGGTGGCGATACAGCGCGGCGGTGAAGGAGGTTGTCAGTGAGTCAGCCGCGTATCTCTATGCGAGGCTGCTTTTTCAGCCCGCGGTCTTTCCATCGGGCGCACAATAATGTCTCCTAGTTCCTTGAAAGGCGATTTGCCCATGAGCACGGCTGAGCCACACGTATCGATTCTCACGCCGGTGTACAATGGCGCAAAGTATCTGCGGCAATGCGTCGAAAGTGTCCTGGCACAGACCTATAGCAACTGGGACTATATAATTGTAAACAACTGCAGCACGGACGCGACGCTTCAGATCGCGCGCAGTTACGCCGCCCGGTTTCCCAACATCCACATTCACTCCAACAAGCGCTTCGTGTCCGTGGCGGAAAATCACAACATCGCGTTTGGTTTGATCTTGCCGGAGAGCAAGTATTGCAAGGTCGTTTCAGCGGACGACTGGCTGGTTCCAGAGTGTTTGTCCAAAATGGTTGCTTTTGCCGAGGCTCATCCGTCGGTTGGCATTGTGGGCGCCTATCAGCGCAGCGGTGATCGGTTAAAATGGCAGGGATTACCCCGTGGTGTAGGAGTCATTTCGGGACGCGACGTTTGCCGCCTCGGGCTGCTGGATAATACCCACGTGCTAGCCAATCCAACAGCCTTGTTGTATCGGGCGGACCTTGTCAGGGCGTATTGTCCTTTCTTTCCCCACAACGGCTACCATTGCGATACCAGCGCCTGCTACCGGGTGCTAGAGCATTGCGACTTCGGCTTTCTGCAAGAACCGCTTTCGGTGGAACGGGTACATCCCGAACAGTTGACCGCCACTGCCAACAGGCTTGGAATGGGCTCCCTCGCGTTTCTGGAAATTTTGCACGATTACGGTCCCATTTACCTGACGCCCGATGAGCTGGCGAGCCGCACTCGTGAATGTTATGCAGCCTATTATCGATGGCTTGGAGGGTGCCTCTTAAAGCTCAAAGGACGCGACTTCTGGAACTTTCATTCCCGGGGCCAGACAAAATTGGGCACGCCACTGAAGTGGAGCCTGGTGCTAGGCGCCGCTGTGCAGGAAATGCTTGCGGAACTCAAAAATCCCCGGGTAGCCACAAGAAAGCTCATGACGGCACTGGCGAGCAAGGCCCGGGGCGAGTAACCACGCTGAGATTTCCGATGGTCCCGCCTTCAAAGGCCAAAACAGCGTTACCCGACCCGACTGGCGCTGATAACAAAACGCCACGAACGAGGGTGCACTTTTACGGGCACTTCGGCTCACGGAACTTTGGGAATGAAATTACTCTTCAAACCATTTTGTTTCATCAACGCCGATTGCTGCCTCACAGCGAACCGATCTGTATCTGCACTTATCCTGATACGTTGGCTGCCAGCGAAGGGATCGCGACAATTCCCATCGATCGCGCAATCGTAAGAGAGTGGAATGTCACGAATCCAGTGAGCAAACTGGCGCGGAAAGCGTTCATTGGTGTGCCGTGCGAAATTTACCGGTGGCTTGATGCTTTCAGAGCGCTAAAGGGAAGCAGGATGTTTATTGTCCCAGGCACCGGCCTTTTAACCGACGCTTTCGGGCTCCGGCAGTGGGGGCCATACAACCTGTTTAAATGGACGTTGCTGGCGAGGCTGCGTGGGGCGAAGGTGTTTTTTGTCAGCGTTGGCGCGGGACCCATTTACAGCCGTTTGGGCAGGCACCTTGTGCGAGCCGCTCTGGCGCTGGCAGACTTCAGGTCCTATCGGGATAGGGCCAGCATGACCTGCTTGGAGCAATTCGGTTTTCGCACAAACAGCGACCGTTTGTATCCGGACCTGGCCTTTAGTTTGCCTGATGCCATGTTACCTGCCAACGTCCAGCCTGAGCGAAAGCGCCCCTTAATTGGCATCGGGTTGATGGAATATGCTGGCAGATACAGCGCCGCAAAGCCCAGCCGGAACGTGTATGAGACTTATTTGGCCGAGCTGGCAAGGTTCGCTCAATGGCTGCTTGACCATGACCATGATGTCCGGATCCTGATCGGCGACGGCTATGACCAGCCGGCAACGTCGGACTTCAAATCACTGCTGAAAAGCCGCATGGGAAAGCTTGACGAGGAGCGCATTCTCGATGTGCTGCCAGCTTCGCCGCAGGAACTACTCGCGCAGCTTGCCACCACGGACGCCGTCGTGGCGACCCGCTTCCACAACGTGCTTTTTGCCCTGCTCCTTAACAAGCCGGTCATTGCCATTTCGTTTCACCATAAGTGCGCCTCGCTGATGAGTGAGATGGGGTTGTCGCATTATTGCCACGACTTTCAACAGCTGAATGCCGATGCGCTTGTCGCGCAGTTCCAGGAGCTGACCCACAATGCCGCCTACCTGAAGCGGATTGTCAAGGAGAAAGTGGCGGGCCTGCGCTCCGCTTTGGACGAGCAATACCAGGTCATCTTTGGTGGCAATTGAACTCTTTGCGGAAACAAAGATTTCCCCGTCGGCCTTAAGGGATGCGCGCGCCATAGCTGACACCCCAGTGGGCAAGAACTCCGTTATCCAATCGCGCCCCGTCGGTGATGAGCAGTGGCGGCACGCGGCAAAGAAGCGAGCTATCGCCTATTTTTTGAAACTGAATCGCGGAGTTTGGGAACGTCTGCCATCAAACGTGCGCCGTGGCCGGCTGGCCCGGTTGTATGGATCGTGGTTGCATGCACTGGTTCGGCAAAGCGTCCGACGCCAGCAGTACCTGGGAACATTTTTTCTGCGGAATCGGCCGGCGCTTGAGCTGATGCGCCGCCTGGCTGAGCAACGATTTAATCGCGCGACCTTGAGGATTGCTGTGCTGGGATGCAGTGTAGGCGCCGAAGTTTATTCGATTCTCTGGGTCCTCCGTTCGAGTTGTCGGCACCGAACTGTGACCGTAACGGCTGTTGACATTTCGGAGGAAACACTGGGCATTGCCAAAGAGGGAGTGTACGGCGCCGGCACGTCCCAGCTGGTGGGTGCTTCGATCTTTGAGCGGCTGACCAAAAACGAGATGGCCGGGATGTTCGATTGGGACGAGGACCAGGCAAGAGTGAAACCCTGGTTAAAGGAAGGGATCAGTTGGGAGCTTGGAGACGCGGGGGACCCGAAATTTGTGGAACGCCTCGGACGCTACGACATCGT
>DASREY010000207.1:0-15575 GCA_035651775.1 Terriglobales bacterium | reverse complement strand
TTCCGCACGGAGGCCCCATGAAAGCAATCCTTTTTGTTGACGACCATGAGGTATTGGCGCGTCTAAGCTGCGAAATCCTGGAAATGCAGGGCTATCGCGCGGTCTCGGCCTATAACGCGGCCGAAGCGCTGGAAAAATTTGATCAGGAAAATTTCGACATCCTGGTCACAGACTTCCGTATGGAAGGCATGAATGGCCTGGAGCTGGCAAAAAAAATCCATGACAAAAGCCCACAAACTCCGGTCATCATCGTCACCGGCTACGGCCCGGTGGATGGCGGCCGCGACGTCGCCGCCTGCCTGCAAAAAGAAGACCTGTTCCCCGCGCTGCTGGAAAAAATAAGATTCTTCCTGGGCGAAAGTCCGGCCCGGCAACGCAACCTTGAGGTTGTGAAAAAGTCTCCGGAGCAGCCGCAGGTTTCTGGAAATCCCCGCTAAGCATTTTTTGAGTTCGTGTTTAGGAAAACGCGCTGATCGCCTTCTGCTCGCCCTCGTACACCTCGAAAATGGTTGAGAGCTTTGTGATTTGCAGGATGTCGCCCACGCGTTGCGTGAGGTTGGCCAGCTTGATGTCTCCACCGCTGGAGCGGGCAGAAGTATAAAGCGCCACCAGAATCCCCAGGCCACCGCTGTCAATGTAGCTGACCCCGCCCAGGTTCAACACGATTTTTTTGGACTGCGTCAAAAGAGATTTGATCTGGTCACGCAATTGCGAAGACTCTTCGCCGAAAACAATCCGGCCGTTGCACAGGACGACTGTGACTCCATTCTCGTTGCGTGTCGTAAGCTTAAGCGCCACAGAATTCTCCTCCTTCGATTGGCAATCTAGGCAGACTAACGCGTCCATTGCGGAATTGCAAGCGGATGACACCAGGACAATCGGACCGAGGCTTGATCAGACATTTTAAGATCTTTAGATTGCATCATCCTTAACGTTTAAATTATTCTGCGGCAAGTTGTCAGAGACCGCTCCAGCGGTTGCGGAAAAAATCTACGTTAACTCTAAAAATGCTCTAGCGTTGTTTTGCAGGGGCACGGGCATAAAACATTTTCCGCTGCTTTAGATCAGTTGTCCTGACAATGACAGATATCAACCGCGCCAACAGCGACCAAGGTATGAATGCCGCGTTCACCGTCCGACCGGACATAGGTGGGCATGTACCGATGATCCATTGACGATTCCGCAATTTAGTTACAAAATGCCGCTCACGCACAAGGATGAATACTGGGATACTCTCCCCCAATAAAAAGCCTTATTCCAGATGTATACCCGCTAGTGAACGAACTCAGGATTTCGTTTCCATAACGGCGATTTTCATTTCGTCCTGCCCCCCTCGTATCCCAGTTTTTCCTTGGCCGCGGCCTGGGCGGCCGCCAGGCGGGCGGTCAGCACGCGGAAGGGCGAGCAGGAAACATAATCCAATCCAACGGAATAGAAGAACTCAATAGAAGAGGGTTCTCCGCCGTGCTCGCCGCAGACTCCAACCTTGAGTTTAGGATTCGCATGCCGGCCCAGCTCGGTCGCCATGCGCACCAGCCGGCCCACGCCTTTACGGTCAAGCGCGCCAAAGGGATCTTGCTTGACGATTCCTCGCTCCACATACGATGGCAGAAAGCGATTGATATCGTCGCGAGAGAAGCCATAGGTAAGCTGGGTGAGGTCGTTGGTGCCGAATGAGAAAAATTCGGCGACATGGGCAATATCATCGGCGATGAGAGCGGCGCGCGGCAGCTCAATCATGCTGCCCACCATGTAGGGCACGCGCAACTTTGCTTCTGCAAATACCTCTTCCGCCGCCTGCTGCACGATCTTCTTCTGGTTGGCCATCTCTTTCGGACCACCAATGAGCGGGATCATGACCTCGGGCGAGACTTTGATCTTTTCTTTGGCTACCGCAACCGCCGCTTCAAAGATGGCGCGCGCCTGCATCTCGGAAATTTCAGGATAGGTGATGCCCAGGCGGCAGCCGCGATGGCCCATCATAGGATTGAACTCATGCAGCTCTTCCACGCGGGCCAGCAAATTGCGCCGCTCGGCCAGCTTGGGCGAGCGCGGATTGCTTTGCTCCAGCAGCGCCACCTCGACCATCAGGTCTTCACGGCGCGGCAGAAATTCATGCAATGGCGGATCGAGCAGACGAATGGTCACCGGCAACCCCGCCATGGCGCGGAATATCCCGATAAAATCGCTGCGTTGCATAGGTAGCAGCTTGCGCAACGCTTTGCGCCGCTCGGGTTCGGTGGTCGCCAGGATCATCGCCCGCATATGGGGAATGCGGTCTTCGGCAAAGAACATGTGCTCGGTGCGGCACAGGCCAATGCCTTCTGCCCCAAAAGCCAGCGCCTGGATAGCATCGCGCGGAATATCGGCATTGGCGCGGACCTTCATGGTGCGGAAGGGTTCGGCCCACGACAAAAATTCTTTCAGTTCAGGATCGTCGGGCGAAGCCGGCACGGTATTGAGTTTTCCCTTCAGCACCCGGCCGGTAGAGCCGTCAAGCGAGATCCAATCGCCCTCTTTCAAGACATGGTTGCGGACCCGGATTTCGCGCAGCTTTTCGTCTACATGAATTTCACCCGCGCCTACGACGCAGCACTTCCCCATGCCGCGGGTGACCACCGCTGCATGGCTGGTCATGCCTCCGCGCGAGGTCAGGATGCCAGCCGCGACTTCCATTCCATGGATATCTTCCGGCGTGGTCTCGGCCCGCACCAGGATCACCGCCAATTTCTTGGTGCCGTTCACCTTCTTCACGGCATCGTCAGCGGTAAAAACAATTTGCCCCACCGCTGCTCCCGGCGAGGCTGGAAGGCCACGCGTGATCTCATGCACCTTGGCGTTGGTTTCATCGAGGCGCGGCAGCAGGAATTCATAAAGCTGATTGGGCTCGACCCGGAAGATGGCCTCCTCTTTCGTAATCAGTCCCTCTTCCACCATGTCGAGCGCGATGCGCACGCCCGCGCGCCCGGTGCGCTTGCCATTGCGCGTCTGCAGCATGTAGAGCTTGCCTTCCATCACGGTGAATTCAAAATCCTGCATATCGCGGTAATGCTTTTCCAGGCGCGAGGTAATCTCGCGCAGTTGCTGGTAGATGCCCGGCATGGTGCGGTCCAGCTCAGAGATATGCAGCGGCGTGCGAATGCCGGCGACCACGTCTTCGCCCTGCGCATTCATCAGGTACTCGCCGTAAAACTCTTTTGCGCCGGTCGAAGGGTTGCGGGTAAAGCCCACGCCCGTGCCGCTGGTCTCCCCCAGGTTGCCGAAGACCATGCACTGCACGCTGGCGGCGGTGCCCATGTCGTCAGAGATCTGGTTCATGCGCCGGTAGTGGCGCGCGCGGTCATTGTTCCAGGAGCGGAAAACAGCGTCGCGCGCCATGGTGAGCTGCTCCAGCGGAGATTGCGGAAAATCCCGGCCGGCATGTTGGCGAACGACTTTCTTATACTCCTCGACGATCTCTTTCAACGCCTTGGCATCAAGATCGGTATCGAGCTTCGCCCCCCGGCGTTTTTTGTGATCGTCAAATACCTCGTCGAAATGCCGCTTGGGGACCTCAAGCACGATGTCGCCAAACATGTGGATGAGCCGCCGATAGGAATCATAGGCAAAGCGCGGATTGTTGCTGCGCCTGGCCAGCGCCTCGGCGCTGCTGTCATTGAGCCCCAGGTTAAGAATCGTATCCATCATTCCCGGCATGGAAGCCTGTGCGCCTGAGCGAACACTCACCAATAACGGATGCTCGCCCGCGCCCAGCTTGCGGCCCTCCAACGCCTCCAGCCGCGCCAGGGCCTCGCGCATCTGGCGGTCGGATTCTGTTGACACCTTGTTGCCATTGCGCAGAAACTCACGACAGGCTTCGGTAGCGATGGTAAAACCTGGGGGCACGGGAAGACCGGCATTAGTCATCTCCGCCAAGCCAGCGCCCTTGCCGCCCAGCTCAGCCTTCATATCTTTGTTGCCGTCGGCTTTGCCTGCGCCAAAAAAATAAACATAGCGCTTGGGCGCGGCGGATATCGGCTTTTTCAGGGTTATCGTTTTGGTAACAGCCCGGCTGCTCATGGGATGCCCTCCTCACATCCAGAGTAGGATGCGAAAACTCTTACTCTAGTAAGCGCCAACCCAAAAAGCCAATAGAAAATAACGATGCTCCACAATTTGAATTTAATATTTCAAATATTGAAACAGCAATTTTGATTGTCCAGCTTCAGTTTGGCCGCGGATTCTCGTGGATTTTCGGGCATTGCAAAAGACCCAACCTTCGCAAAAAACACGAAAGGCCTGGGCGCCCTGAGGTTTTGAGCGAGTCGGACTATAACTTTGCCCTTCCGAGCGGAGCGGCGTTTCGCGGCGGAGTCGAGGGACTTGGCAGGTTGCGGAAAAACTCATCCTCGAGTGGAGACTTGCCAAAGCTTTGTATGAGGGCACGAGTTCGTTCAGTCGTGCCGTAAGTCGCTGAAAATAACAATTCCTTGCTGCCGCAGGCGTGCGCAGTGAAGCGGAGCGCATCCCGTTAAGAGTATGGAAAGTACCCTACCCCTTCTTCTCCGACACGATCTCAGAGAAATCGGCGATGGTCGAAAAATCCGCCAGCAATTTTTGCAGTAAAGCCAGGCGATTGGCGCGGAGTTTTTCGTCTTCGACCATGACCATCACTTTATCGAAGAAGCTGTCGAGGGCCGGCCGGATTTTAGAGATCTCTGCCAGCGCCGAGCGGTAGTCGCCGGCTTTGCGCTGCTTTTCCGCCGAGGAGGCGATCTGCAAAGCCTGATTCAGCAACGTGCGCTCGGCGTCATCTTGCAGCAGCGCTGGATTGGGCGCGTCACCGATAGCAAAGTTCGATTCCCTTGCCTGCCGCAGGATATTTTTCACGCGCTTGAACGAAATCGAGATAGCTTCGAAATCCTTGCTTTCGCGCACGCCTGCCAGCGCTTCGGCGCGGGCGAGCGCATCCACTACGTCATCGTATCCGGCGGCAAGCACCGCATTGACCAGGTCATAGATAAAACCGCGTGCTTCGCGCAGATAAAACTCCAGTCGCTCGTGGAAGAAGCTGCTGATGGACTGCGAGTACGCCTCAAGGCTCTGAGTAAATTTTCTCTCTGCTTCGCTGTCGTTATAACGCGCGCGCGCCTCTGCCATCAATGCATGAATCTTGATGGGTAGCAGTTTGTGTTCGGCAATGATCTTGATAATTCCGTTCGCCTGCCGTCGCAGGGCAAACGGATCCTTCGAGCCTGACGGCGCTAGTCCAAGGGCAAACATTCCCGCAATGGCATCCGCCTTGTCGGCGATAGAAAGTACGGCGCCTTCGACGGTGCGTGGAACAGAGTCCTCCATAGAGGAAGGTTTATATTGATCATAGATGGAATCAGCCACGGCTTGACGCAACCCTTGCGCCCGAGCGTACAAGCCTCCAATGATCCCCTGTAATTCCGTAAATTCTTTCACTAACTCTGTGGTCAGGTCGGTCTTAGCTAAAATTGTCGCTTGACGTACCGCATCCTGATCAATTTTGAAACCAGCGCTGGCCAGCGATGATGCTAGATGCCCGGCTAGTTTTTCCGTGCGGTCCGCTTTCGCATGATAGCTGCCCAAATCTTTTTGAAATGTAACTGCTTTCAGCATTTCAGCGCGGTCCGTTAATGGGGTCTTCTGGTCGGTATCCCAGAAGAAACGCGCGTCGTTGAAGCGCGCCCGCAGCACGCGCTCATTGCCGTGGCGAATCAGGCCATCGGGATCGCCTTCCGTATTTAGGACGGTAAGAAAATGGGGTAACAGTTTGCCGCTTGCGTCTTCGACCGCGAAATATTTCTGGTGGTCGCGCATCACCGTGACCAGCACTTCCTCGGGCAACGAGAGAAATTGGCGGTCAAAGCTGCCCAGGATGACCGAAGGCCATTCGGTAAGATTGACGACTGTATCCAGCAAATCTTTGTCTTCACGCCAGCGCGCGCCAGGGATGGTTCGGGTTGTAGCGTCCAGGGCCTTGCGAATCTGCAGCTCGCGCTCGTTGCGATCGGCGATGACGTGGGCTTTCTTCAGTGCGCTCTTGTAAGCCGCCGCCGTGTCTATTTTTACTCCATTGCCAAACAGCCTGTGGCCGCGCGATTCGCTGCCTGCTTTTATGCCGGCAAACTCGAGGGGGATAACTTCACTATCGAGCAATGCCAGAATCCACCGGATAGGACGCACAAATCTCTCCGGCTTGCCGGCGCGCCAATACATGTTCTTGGGCCAGTTAAGCGCCGAGATTTCTTTCGGCAACAGTTCACTCAGCACTTCCCCAACCTCACGGCCGCGGCGAATAACCGTGGCTGCGAGATATTCCCCCTTGGGATTGCTGATCTTCTCCAGCTTGGAGATATCAACCCCAACCTTCTTGGCAAAGGCTTCCGCCGCCGGTGTGGGGTTTCCATCCTTATAGGCGATCTTCACCGAAGGTCCGGTCACCCGCTCTTCCACATCGGGCTGCGATGCGGCAATTCCTTTTGCAAAAACTGTGAGCCTGCGAGGCGTGGAAAATGTAGGGACAATCGCAGTTGCCGCAAGAAAGCACTGATCACGCAGCAGTTTGGCAACGCGTGCGCCCAGGATGATCTCCTGGTCATGAATCATGCGCGCGGGAATCTCTTCACAGCCAATTTCCAATAAAAAGTCGGGCATCGTTTATCGCCTATCTTCCAAACAGCTTTGCAAAAGCGGAGAGCACAGAAAAAATGTTTTTCTGCATCTTCATCACCCGTAGCGCAAATGCTCTTAAGAAACCGGGCCTTTAAGCCCCTGAAGTAACAGCTTTCTCCTCCCCTGCAATATTTTGCTGAGCCATGTAAGCCTTCGCCAATCCCACTGCCAGATTCCGAATGCGCGCAATCACACCAACGCGCTCAGTCACGGAAATTGCGCCGCGCGAATCAAGAATGTTGAATAAATGCGAGCACTTCAGGCATAGATCAAAAGCAGCCAATAATGGAAACCGGCTGATTTCTCTTGCCGGCACAGCCGGGGATGGCTGCGCCACACGTGCAGCAAACTCATCAATCAGCGATTTGCACTCGGCCTCGTACAGTTCCAAATGCTTCCAGGCCTTCTCCACATCGGCGCGTTCAAAGTTATAAATCGAAAACTGCAACTCTTCCGCCAGCCGCACATCGCCATAGGTCACCGGTTTGCCGGTCTGCGGATCACGCGCCCATACGATGTCGTAAATGCTATCGGCGTCCTGAAGGAAAGCCGCAATGCGTTCTAGTCCGTAGGTCAACTCGGCCGAGATAGGATCGAGATCCATGCCCCCGCACTGCTGGAAATAAGTAAACTGCGTGATCTCGAGTCCATCGAGCATCACCTGCCAGCCAATGCCCCATGCGCCAAGGGTGGGCGCTTCCCAGTTATCTTCTTCGAACTTGATGTCGTGCTTGCTGAGATCGATACCGATGGCGGCCAGCGATTCCAGGTAAAGCTCCTGCACATTTTCCGGCGGCGGTTTCAGGATCACCTGCAACTGGCTGTGCTTATAGAGGCGGTTAGGGTTCTCGCCGTAGCGCCCGTCAGCCGGACGGCGCGATGGCTGCACGTAAGCCACCTTATAGGGCTTGGGGCCAAGGACGCGCAGGAACGTTTCCGGCGCCATCGTGCCCGCCCCGACTTCAACGTCGTAGGGCTGCTGTAGCACGCATCCGCGCTCGGCCCAGAAGCTCTGCAGCCGCAGGATGAGTTCTTGGAATGTCAGATTGCGATTGGCAGTTGGCATTTGGTAGCTTTTAGCTTTTAGCTCTTAGCCTTTAGCCTTTAGCTAAAAGCCCACTGTGATTCCAGGAATGCCCCGAAACGACGAATAATATTGGGACATCCTCGAGGTCCTTCGACTCGGGCATTCGCCCTCGCTCAGGATGACATCCGTCAAATTATGCATTTGGCACTTAGTCAGTGTAAATGAGAGTCTGCTTTTTTTGCACTCGACGAATGTCAGATGGGCTAAATGCTAAGTGCTAACTGCTAATTGCTGTTTTCCATGGGCTGAGTGCTGAATGCTTATTCAATCTTTTCCAGCATACTAAACGTAACCAGCTTCTTTTCCACATGCCGCTCAACGCACTGGGCCAGAAACTTGCGGAGGTCGGCGGCGCGGGAGCGCGGCCAGGCGTTGCCGGCAAAATTTTCTACAGGGGCGCGAAAGATTTCTGCCGCCAAGGCGCGCGATTCCGGCGACATCTCGTGCGAGGCCAGGCGCTTGTCTTTGACGCAGGCCAGCCCGTCGGCCAGCGGATGAAAGTATGCCGCATGTCCGTTCAGCGTGCTTCCGCAAGCGATGCAGGAGCGCAGATCGGGAAGCAGGCCGATGAGCCGCACCATCCAGAGATCGAAATAAGTAAGCGGCATCCATATCGCTTTGGCCCGCAGATTCACCAGCACCGAGTTCGCCAGGCGGAAGATGGAATCGTTGGGCTCGCGGTCGGGCAGCAGTTCCTCCAGCATCTCGGCCACGTGCGCCAGGCCGATGGCCCGGGGATAGTCCACTTCTTCCGCTAGAGGCGACCCCAGAACGTCGCAGCTGTCGAGGCGGGCCAGATCGTTGCCGGCGCGGTCCTCGTAATATAAGGTCACGCGGGTCAGCGGCTCCAGCGACCCGCCGAAGCGCTTCTTCGATTTCTTGGCCGCCCGCGCCACCCCGCGCAGCTTGCCTTCCTGGCGGGTAAAGAAGCTGACCAGCAAATCAGCCTCGCGCAAGGGATAGCTGCGTAACACGATGGCCTCAGACTGCTTCAGCATGTCAATTCTGATTGTAGGACTTATTTGCACAGAATTGAATCATTGGGCCATCGAATCGTTGAGTCATTGAAGAATTGAGTACTCGGGTAATTGCGGAATTGGGTAACTGTTTCTAACGTTTAAGATTGAAATCTGCGTTCATCTGCGTTCATCCGCGGCGAAAGTTTTTTGTTTTGTCTGCTCTAATACAAAACGCGCAACCGAGGCTGCACGTCTTTAAAAAAATGCATGGCGTCCAACCAATACCGGGGACTTGCTTTACCGGCCGAAATACTTGGCGTTGATCTCGGTGTAATTCTTCCATTTTTCCGGAAGATCGTCAGCGGCAAAGATGGCCGACACCGGGCACACCGGCACGCATGCCCCGCAATCGATGCACTCTACGGGGTCGATGTAGAGCATTTTTTCGTCAGAGTTCTTGGGCGAATCTTTCTTCGGGTGGATGCAATCCACCGGGCACGCGTCCACGCATGCCATATCCTTGGTTCCAATGCACGGTTCTGCAATTACGTATGCCATAAATTCAGTCCTTCTCCAGTTGACTGTGAGGATAACTTCGCCAAACTTAAACAGTTATTGTAGCTGTCCGGGCTAAAATGCTGCAAATCTTAATAGCGAATGGCTGGTTTTAACAGCCGAACCAGCGGTTTTTTACATTTATTTGCGGTCATTCTGAGAAATTCGGGACTGTTCAATTTGAGTAGCAACCGCGTCTCGCCTTCCCGCGGAGCGTATTCCAAACTGTACTACTACCGAAAATTCATTGCTGTTATACCGCTTTAGCCTATGCTGCCTGCAGTTGCTGGGCTGGCTCATACTCGACAATGTAGCCCGCCACAGCGCTTGCGGCCACAGTCAGAGGACTGGCCAAATACATCTGCCCGGGCCCGCTGCGTCCGGGAAAGTTACGATTCTGCGCGCTGATGACCACCTGATCGGGACGGGTTGAAACCCCTGGACCAGCATTGATGCAGGCGCCGCAACTGGGCTCGATGACAATGGCCCCTGCCTGCGTGAAGATTTCCAGATAGCCTTTGCGCACGCAATACTCGCGCGTCTCCTGCGACCCGAACTGGATATAAAATTTGCAGGAGCTAGCCACATGCTTTCCCTGTTGCAGCGCGTCGCGCAAAACTGTGGCGTACATATCCATGTCTTCGTTCTTGCCGGCTGTGCAGGTGCCGCCATAGGCAATTTCCACCGGAACGGGCGTCTGCAGGTCGCGAACGAACTTTCCATTACCCGGGTCACCCGGCGTCGCCACCATGGGATAGATCTCATCCGCGTTCAGCTCGATCACATGGGCGTACTGGGCATCGGGATCGCTGAACAGGCCTTCCATCATGGCGTTCACGTCGGCGCGATCCAGCCCGCGGCGCTCAGCCAGAAAGTCCACCACCTGGGCGTCAGGAGCAACAATGCCGGTGAACCCGCCGATCTCTGCCGCCATATTGGTCATGGTGGCGCGCTCATCCACCCCGAGCGCTTCGATGGCTTCGCCGGAATATTCCATCACCTTGGCCAGCGCTTTGCCGCTCCGGATGTAATCCATGGCCAGCAGCGCCAGAATGTAATCTTTAGCTGTTACATTCGGCCGGCGTTTGCCGCGGATAATCACCTTAACGGACTCGGGAACTTTCACGCGCACATCTTTCGTGATCCAGGAGTTGAAGACGTCCGTAGTGCCAATGCCGAAGGCAACGCATCCCACAGCTCCGACATGAGGTGTGTGCGAATCAGAGCCGACGTTCAACTGCCCCGGCAATGCGTAACTTTCCGCAATTACGGAGTGGCATATGCCCTCCGACCCCTTGCGGTCTTTCAACTCCCCGTGCAACTTGATGCCCTGCAACTCGGCAAAGGCCGTTTGCTTCAGCTTGAGCTGCGTAGCGAGATCGAGCAGGCCCATCTTCTTTTTCTCTTCCGAGATCACTTCATCGAGAAACGTAAGATGGTCGCGGAAGAAGATCACCGACGCCGCATCATTGACCGGTACATCTTTGCCTACGTATTGCTCATAGAAAATTGCCGCCATGGGGGTCACGTATTCATGGCTGAAGCGCAGGTCGGTGCGAGCAAACCCGGTATCGCCGGGCTTCACGTAAGGCACGCCTACTCCTCCGTTTCCATCGATCATGTGGCGGGCAAATATCTTCTCTGCCAATGTCATGGCCCGCTTGCCGGTTGTGATGGAGGGCAAAAAGACCTTCTTTTGCATGCGAGCCACATTAAAGGGAAACAGGCCGCCGTATTCGATCACCTGGCGCGTGATCTCATCTTCGCCCTGGGTAAATTCGCTGAGCAGGACCTCGGTGCCGGCGCGGATTTTATCGATCAGGAAAAAGTTGGTCGAAGTAAGCACGCCCAGGTTCTGGCAATTCTGCTTGTAGATGCGCTCAATGTTTTCCGCAATCACAAGTTGGATGCCGGCGCACATCTCCGCGTAAGGCGACTGCTCGCGGCTGGAGCCTTTGCCCCGCCGCTTGCCGCTCACCGAAGCCACAAACCCGCCGCGCTTCACATCCCCACGGCCAATAGGAACTTCGTTGCCGCACTTCAATCCTAAATAGGGAATCTCGCCCAGGGTCTGGTCAAAATAAAAACAATAATGCGCCGGGGTGATCTCGTCGGTAGAAATATCGTCGCGCAGTTTAGGATTGTTGGCGGGATTGCGCGTGTCCCAGGGCAGGTCCCAGCCGGCAAGCTGTTTCTTGATAAGCTGGGGATCTTCAGTCAGAAAAAGTATGCGCCCCTGCAATGTCACCCGGTCAGGACGCTTGTCGATCCTGCGTTCAGTGAGAAGCGCTACCACAAGTAAATTTTAGCAAGAAAGACGCTTAGAAGCTCTTTCATAACTGGCTTGGAGTCATGAAACAGCTTGGCTCTGTTGGCATGCACGTTCAATCCCCAAACCGAGTATTACTGCAAGGATGCCAACAGGGCCAAACCCTTCTAGTGGCTCGCCTGCCAGGAGTATAATTTTCATCTATGCTGGGTGGACGCACCAACGAGCAATGGATCGCGCAGTATGCCAGCAGCCATCAGCATCCCATAAACCGGATGTGCCACACCTTCGGAATTCCTACCATCGTCCTCTCCCTGGCGGTGTTCGTAGCCGCTATTTTTGTCCATTGGCTATGGGTCTACGCGCTGGCCCTGTTCCTGTTCGGATGGGCGCTGCAATTCATCGGACACGCCTTCGAGCGCAAAGCGCCTGAATTCTTCCACGATTGGCGCTTCCTGTTTGTCGGGGTGCGCTGGTGGGCCGCCAAGATGCGGGGAAAAGCCTAGGAACAGTACTCCGTACTCAGTACCCAGTAACTAATTTAATATTCGGGAAACTGTTTAACCAATAAGACAGAAGGAAACAAACACTTTTCTCCGTGCCTCCGTGTCTCCGTGGTGAATTCTTTTCTACTACGGAACCAAAAGGATTTTCCCTGCCGTCATATTTGCCGCATACTGCTGCAAGGCGCGCGCAGCCTCTTCCAGTGGGAACCGTGCCTGAAACTCGGTCTTCAACTCGTTAGAGAGCAGCTTCTGCACCTGCTGCGAAATTCTGAATTTGGTGAGCAGGCTTTTGCCGCGCAGCCAGCCGCTCAGCCAAAAACCTTCGAGGCGTTTGCCCTCAAAGATGAGCGACCCCGGATCCACCTGGCATGGCGTCAGCGTCAGCGCGCCGTACACCAACATGCGGCTTCCTTTAGGTTGCGCGCGCAGCACGCGTAATGTCGTCTCGCCGGCTACGGCATCGAAGCCGATGCTTGCCTTCAGTTGCCGGCAGAGCTCGCGAAGTTTGATGTCAAAATCCTGGTCGCTGCTGTTAAGAATGTGCTCGGCGCTCAATCCGCGCAGAAGTTCCACTTGCTCGGCGCGGCGCACGACGTTGATCACAGGAATAGAAAATCTCCGCGCCAGCCGCAGGACCATTCGTCCCAGGGCGCCCGCCGCCGCAGTCTGAACAATTGCCGGATGTTTCCCCTGTCGCGCGGCTTCCACCAGCGCCCAAGCCGTCATGGGATTGACCAGCATGGTCGCGCCCTGTTCCATGTCCACTTCTTTGCGCAGCGGTACGGCGGCGCTTGCCGGGGTCACCAGGTATTCCGCCCACGTGCCGCCGGCAATCTTCGGATCGGCGGCGTGGCACGCCACTCGCTTCCCTTTCAGGAACGCAGCCATCATTCCGCCGCCTGCTTCTATGACTGTGCCGCTGCCTTCAAATCCTGGAATTGCAGGCAGTGGCTTCTTGAAGCCATAGAGTCCGCGCGTAAACGCCTCATCGGAAGGATTCAGCGGCGTCGCGGCAATGTGCACCAGCACCTCTCCCGCACCGGGACGCGGCACAGGCATGTGCACGACCGCCACACTCTCCGGCTTGCCGTCATAAGCGCGAAGCTGCACAGCGCGCATGCTGCTGGGGATAGAGGCCATAAGCCAGCGATGTTACCACGCTGGCGCTTACGAGATGTTGTTAGGAATTATCGGCAAAGAGATCGCTCTGAAGTAGCGTCGGCGTCTCGCCGGCTGTCGTGTGGCACACGCTTTGGAGTTTTGCCAAAGAGAAAGGAAGAAAGTATACACGTCCTTATTCCACAGACGCGCTCTCAGATTTATCGAATGCTGACGATGCGCATCTCTTCGCTGGCAGGCTTGACGGCGATCGTGCGGTTGCGTCCTTTGGCTTTGGCGCGGTAGAGCGCCTTATCGGCGGAGCGGATCACCTGGTCGGCCGTGGTCTTTTCCTCATCGCGAGCGGCGACGCCAATACTCACGGTAACGTTGACCTCAACCTCACGGATGCCATTGCGCGGTGCTTTGCTGTTTTTCTGCCTGCGCCGGTCTTTGCCGCGCACGGTAAAGACGGATTGCTCAATCATCTTTCTCATCGTGTCCAGATAGGTGTAAGCCTCACTCACCGACTTGTCGGGAAACACGACGGTAAATTCTTCTCCTCCGTAGCGGAACGGCTTGCCGCCCCCGGCAATGGTCGCCAGCTTCGAAGCCACCATGCGCAGGGCCTGGTCGCCGGCGTCATGTCCATAGCTGTCGTTGAATTTCTTGAAATTATCAACGTCCAGCATTCCGATGCAGTACGCGTCTCCCAGCTTGAGCAGGGTTTCGTTCAGGGCGCGTCGGCTGGGCAACTGCGTGAGTTCGTCGCGGTACGCCATGGCATGAGAGGTCTCAAGTACGGCGATAATGAGAATCAATCCGCCGGTGGCAAAGTAAATACTGGAAAGATGATTGCCTCTGCCAATCTGCAGGGCCACAAACGCAGCCACCAGCGCCCAGAACAGGCTGCTTTCTACCGGCTGGTATTTGCGGATCAGGGAAATAATCATTGCCACGGCGGCTACCATGAAGGCCAGCAATGCCGGCTGCGAGATGCTGCTCCACTGCACAAGATGGCGGTCGATAAATGCATGGTCAAGCACCGTGGCGGCGTAGACTTGGGCCGGTACGCTAACAATTCCAACCGCGATGACCTGGAATGCGATAAAAGCGATCCGCTGTTTGCCCGCCGGAGAAATAATGCCGCGGTCGCGCATGAAGGTCAGTGCCAGCAAATTGAGCGGCAGCAACAGGGCAATGGCCTCAAAGACGGATTTGCTCACTTTGGCCGACAAAAACCCGGGCGCAAGCCATCCCAGGGTACGCTCGGCCAGAACAACTACGAGAATCGCGAAGAACAGCCGGCTGCGCTTGAAGTAGGCGCTGATCAGCAGGCCAATTCCAAAAACAAAGTAAGAGTAAAAACGCACGAAAGGCGTCTTCGTGTCGGCGAACAGCCCGGCATGCGCCATCAGGGCTAGAATCAGCAGCAACATGCCTCCGGGCATGGTCAGCCGGTAGAGCATTTTCGGAAGCCATGTGCGGGTGGGCACACGTCGATCCTGGGGGTTGACCCGGTTATTGACGCGCTGGCCTTTCATGGGTTCCTTTGCGGCTGCTCGCTTGCTGGCTTTGGGCTTCAACATGTGAATATAGAGGGGGGAGAAAGGCTCCAGTAGATGACTTTAGTCGGCCTGTTCCCTGCTACTTTCGTAACCTTACCAGAGCTGGGGGAAATCTCCCTTGCATTTTGCCGCAAAGTAAGAAGTGTGAAAACATCGCATTCAGATCGGAACCTGTACAGTACATACTCAAAGCGAAGGATTTTGATATTGGGTGGGTTCCCAGCCGAATGTCAGGATCGTGTGACTTCTGCCGTATCTTCCAGCGGGAGAGTCACTACCGGCTTCTTCGCCGGCGTCGTGGTGATCACCAGTACGCTGACCAGCACAAACAAAGTCCCCAGAATGGTTCGCAGGCCAAGCGCTTCGCCGCCCAGGAAATACCCAAGCAGCACGGCCACCACGGGATTCACGTACGCGTAGGTCCCGACTTTGGTCGGCGACTCATGATGAATCAGCCACACATAGGCGGTAAATCCGATGATGGAGCCCGCGACGATCAAGTAGATCAACGCAAACCACACTCCGCGTGAGACGGTTGACGGATGGAAATTGCGAAACTCGCCGAAAGCGGCCGCTGCGAAAGTTAGAAATACTCCGCCAGCGAGCATCTGTGCGCCCGAGCTCATGACTTTAGAAGGTGGCAGCGACAGCTTGCGCGCAAGCACAGACGAGATCGACCAGCTCATCGCGGCGACAATCAGTGCTACCGCGCCCACACCGTCAACCGGCGCTCCGCCGAGATTCAACGAGTGGCTCACCAGGACTGCCACTCCGCCAATTCCGATCAACAGTGCCACGGCCAGGCGGAGGGTGAGCCTCTGGGTTCGCAGGAAGATGATCTCCGAGAGCGCC
>DASREY010000206.1:0-4437 GCA_035651775.1 Terriglobales bacterium | reverse complement strand
AATCCGGAGCCTCTGGACAGGTTCGATGCGAAGCAGTGGGACCGCAAGATGCTTCGCCGCTATGCTCCTCGGCATGAGAATAGCAGAGGATTCGTTATCCACGAACAGTCTTGAGACTCTCCAAAACCAGAATCTTATCTTAAACCCGTATGCCGTTATCCTGTCGTGAACAGATGGCCCAATTTTTCTTTTTTGGTTTTCAGATAGTTTTCAGAGTGGGAATGAGGCTCCACTTCACACGGCACGCGCTCGACCACGCGAACGCCGGCGCGCTCCAGAGCCGCGACTTTATCAGGGTTATTCGAAAGCAGCCGCACCTGTTGTATCCCCAGTGATTTCAGGACTTCAGCCGGCAGGGCAAACTCGCGGTGGTCGGCCTTGAAGCCGAGTTTCTCGTTGGCTTCTACCGTATCCAGGCCGCGGTCCTGCAGTTCGTAGGCCTGCAGTTTGGCCATCAGGCCGATGCCGCGCCCTTCCTGCTGCTCATAGACCAGCACGCCGGTTCCGGCCAAGGCGATCATGGAGAGGGCCATCTCGAGCTGCTGGCGGCAATCGCAGCGCAGCGACCCAAAGACGTCTCCGGTGAGGCATTGCGAGTGTATGCGCACCAGCGGAGTCGCGCTGGCATAGTCGCCGATTACCAGCGCAACCGCAGTCTCTACCTTGCCGCGCTTGTCGGCTTCGCCTTCAAAGCCGAGAATGCGGAAGTGACCCCAGCGGGTAGGGAAGTCGGCTTCAGCGACTTTGCGTATTGCGGGAGAGCTGGACATCTACTTCATTATATAGGCCACGTCGCTTGCGGGTTCTGAATGTGCAGGGACTTGCAAATGAGCATCAGAAACCGGCAATTTTGCACCGGCCGGTGAGGACGGAGCAAGCCATTTGAATAGAAGCGTTGCGGCAAGGGCGCCCATAAGTTGCATCACGACAAAACCAGGAGCGTCGGCAGGGCGGATGCCGGCAAAGGTGTTAGTGAAGGAGCGCGCAATGGTGACTGCCGGATTGGCAAATGAAGTTGAGGCCGTAAACCAATACGCGGCGGTGATGTAAGCGCCCACGGCAAATGGAACCGCTGTGGGACGGGCGCGCGAGCATCCCCAGATGATGGCCAGCAGGCCGAAGCTGGCAATGAATTCACTGAAGAGTTGAGCTGGGCCACTGCGGACATGCAGGGAAACCTGGAGAACCGGCTGTCCAAACATCAGGTGAGCGGCATAGACACCTAGAATCGCCCCTACACACTGAAACGCTACGTAGCCAGGAACCAGCCGCCAAGCCAGCCCTTTCTGTACGGCATCTGCCAGCGTCACAGCAGGATTCAAATGCGCGCCTGAAATCGGACCGAAAGCAAGAATCAATGCAACCAGAGCAGCGCCGGTGGCAACGGTGTTTTCGAGCAACGCTAAAGAGATGTTGCCGGCTGAGAGCCGCTCGGCCATAATGCCTGACCCAACGACGGCCATGAGAAGAAAGGCCGTTCCTACAAGCTCAGCCGCCAGCCGTTTGGGAAGAGAATAGGTCATCATGCTTTTTGCGTGGCCCCTATCTTGCAGAACTCCTGCTTGATGCGAGTTTCGATCTGGTCTCTTATTTCACGGAAGACGGCCAATTTTTCTTCTTGGGTTCCCTGGGCCGCGGCCGGGTCTGGGAATGACCAGTGCAGAAAGCGGGCCGCGCCGGGAAAGACAGGGCATGTTTCCCTGGCATTGTCACAGACGGTGACCACATGCTGAATCGGCGCTCCCAGAAATTGGGTGACGTTCTTGGAGAACTGGCGTGAGATATCAATTCCTAATTCGGCCATGGCCTGGACCGCCAGCGGATTCAACCTCCCGGGATTTGTGCCTGCACTCAAAGCTTCAAAGTCTTCGCCGGCGAAATGGCGGAGAAAGCCTTCCGCCATCTGGCTGCGGGCAGAGTTGCCGGTACAGAGAAAAAGAACTTTGGGTTTCATAACACCTCGTTCATGCCAAAAGCCATTTTTATCAGGCCGAAGCCGTTGTGCAGCAAGTTGAACTACAACAATCAGCCGGCTTGACGGCGCGGACGAATGCGCTGATGAATTTATCCTCGACGTGCGGGGCGATGGCGTCTACGTCAACACCCTGGACGTTGAGATAAGCCCTGGCATCTTCGATGTTGTAGACGCGGGTGGGCTCGATCTCGATAGCTTCGAAGCCGGCTTTTGCGAGTTTGGCGGTGTAGTCTTTATCGCTGAGCGCTCCCGCAATGCATCCCACCCAGAGCAGCACATTACGCCGCACCTGCTCCGGCACCTCGCCACGAACGACAACGTCAGAGACGGCAAAGCGCCCTCCGGGTTTCAGCACGCGAAATGCTTCCTGCAAGACCCGCTCTTTATCGGCAGAGAGGTTGATTACACAATTGGAAATGATCACGTCTACTGAATTGTCAGGCAGAGGTATGTGCTCAATCTCTCCTTTGAGAAATTCAACATTCTCAATGCCTGCCTTTTTCTGGTTTTCCCGAGCCAGGGCGAGCATCTCGTCGGTCATATCGAGTCCGTAGGCCTTGCCGGTGGGACCTACGCGCTGGGCAGACAAGAGCACATCAATGCCGCCACCGGAGCCAAGGTCGAGGACCACTTCGCCGGCTTTAAGCTCGGCAAGCGCGGTGGGATTGCCGCAGCCCAGCGATGCCTTTACCGCTTCCTCAGGCACAATGCTGGTCTGCGAGCCGTCGTAGAGGTCCTTGGTAATGGGATCAACTTCGATGCCGCATGCGGACGCTCCGCAACAAGAGCTTGTGGCTCCTGAGGTGACGCGGAGTGCAGCTTCTCCGTATTTTTCTTTTACGATCTCTTTAATGTCTTGCGTGCTCATGTTTTCCCTCGATGCTCAGCGGCAGCAAACAACCCGCTGTGGTTCTACCGCCCGGTTCCGAGTGCAACACTCGGCATAGAGGAATCCGAGCAGGCCTTCCAGCGCAGAGGTGTTGGCGGTGTAGCGAAGAAAGGTCCCCTCGCGCTGCACGCAGACCAGGTCCTCGTTCTTAAGCTTTTCCAGGTGATGCGACAGGGTAGAGTTGGGAATCTCAAGCTCCTCGCCAATCTCGCCTACCACCATGCCCTCGGGATGAGCAGAGAGCAGCAGTCGCATAATGCGCAGACGAGGCTCAGTGCCGAGGGCAGACAGCATGTCCGCATAACGCGCAATTTCTCTGGAATCCTGTTTGACCGGCATGCCAAACTCCTACTATATTTCTACAATAATAGAAATATAGATTCCTGTCAAAATTGTTAAGCGCGCACGCAGGTACATGTTCGGTTTCGTCGCCGGATTTCCAACGTACTGCACGGTTTCTGCGTATTTGCCATACAATAAAGCTATTCGTCATGGATCAGCCCGTTCAACTGCTTACGTATCTGGTGATCAAGCTGGGCGTGGCCGCAGCTATTGCCAGCGCGATGGTTCGCTCGCGAGATTTCAAGCGCTGGCTTTTCCTGGAGTCCCCCGCCTTGCGGGAGAGGATCTTCCTGGTGATGTTCCTCTCCATCCCCTACATGGGCGGCGTGTGGGTGCGGCATCGCGTCAAGAATTTTGTTCCTGCCGATCTTTCTTTTGAAGCTTCTTTGCTTATGGGGGTGATCGCGGGCCCTTTTGCCGGCGCGCTTGGTGGAGCATTGGTTTCGATGCCGGCGGTTTTCTATCACGAATATCTCACGCTGCCTTTCAACGTAGGTGTGGGGATTCTGGCCGGAATCTTGCGCGATTTGGCCCGTGATCCGGAGGAGATATGGTCGTTTTCTCCTTTCATCGATCTCAGCGTTTATCGTTGGATTCGCAAGATGATGCGCCGTCCACACCTGGATTGGCAAATGGGATTTTTCATCCTGATCGTGTCATTGCAATTTGCCCGCATGGAAATAGGAAGACACTTTCCCGGACGGATTTTTTATATACAGGCGCCCCCGGAGCTCTCAGCGCAAGGGACATTTTGGGTTTTGGTCGCCCTGTACGCCACAACCATAGCCGTGGTTGCGATTCCGTTGAAGATCTTTAACGCGGCGCGACTGGAGTTGAAGCTGCGCGAGCATGAACGGCTTCTTCTGCAAGCCCGCATGGAGGCCCTGCAGAGCCAGATCAATCCGCATTTCCTGTTTAACACTCTCAATTCGGTGTCTTCGCTGGTGCGGGTGGATCCGGATACGGCTCGCGACCTTATTGTGAAGCTGGCCACGATTCTGCGGCGTCTGCTGCGGCAGACCGATGCCTTCGTCCCATTACGGGAAGAGCTGGAGTTCATCGACAACTATCTTGATATCGAAGTCGTGCGCTTCGGGCATGACAAGCTGCAGGTGGAAAAAGACATTCAGCCGGAGTCGCTTTCCGCCATGGTCCCCAGCATGTTGCTGCAGCCGCTGGTGGAAAACTCCATCAAGCATGGTTTGGAGCCGAAGCTGGAGGGCGGCAAGAT